>VYCZ01000334.1:0-3644 GCA_009843675.1 Gammaproteobacteria bacterium
GTCATGTTCAGCCAGCGCGGGGTGCTGAATCTTGCCCATAGCGATCATGACATGGAGATGCTTAGGCGCTGGACCAATGCCATCCAGCTTAACGGTATAGATTCCGAGATGCTGACAGCGCAGCAAATCAAGGAGCTTGAACCGCTCATCGACATCAATGCGCGCTTTCCCGTAGCCGGTGGATTTATCCAATGGCGCGGCGGTATCTCGCGTCACGATGCGGTCAACTGGGGCTATGCCCGCGCCGCCGACGCCCTGGGGGTGGATATTATCCAGAACTGTACCGTGACCGGCTTCAACATAAGCCACGGCATGGTTACCGGGATACAGACCTCGCTGGGAGATATTTCGGCGGAAAAAGTGCATATCACGGTAGCCGGCCACACCAGCGTGTTGGCAAAAATGGCGGGTTTCGGTTTGCCGCTGACCAGCATGGCGCTGCAGGCCATGGTGTCGGAACCGATTAAGCCGGTACTTAACCTGGTGACCGTATCCGGCGCCATACACATGTATGCAAGCCAGTCGGACCGGGGAGAGATCGTCCTGGGCGCGGGCGCCGACGTGTACAATTCCTATGCCCAGCGCGGCAGCTACGATAACATCGAATCCTGTGTGGCGGCGTTCCTGACCCTGTATCCCCGTTTCAGCCGCTTGAAACTCATGCGCCAGTGGGCCGGCATCGTGGATATATCGCCCGATACCAGCCCCATCATGGGTAAGACCCCGGTACAGAACCTGTATATCAACTGCGGCTGGGGCACCGGCGGTTACAAGGCCATCCCGGCGAGCGGAGATACCATGGCTTATACCATCGCCAAGGACCAGCCTCATGCGCTGATCAGGCCATTCTCCCTGGAACGTTTCGAAAGCGGCGCCCTGGTGGACGAATCGGCGGCGGCAGGTGTGGCCCACTAGATCGGATACTGAACGAGACAGCGCCATGTTCCGAATCTCCTGCCCATTTTGCGGTGAACGCGATGAAAACGAGTTTGTTTCCGGCGGACAGGCCCATATAGCCCGGCCTGAACCGGCGGAGCAAGTTTCGGACCGGGAATGGGCTGAGTATCTGTTCTACCGTGATAATCCCAAGGGGGTTCACTTCGAACGCTGGCAACACCGCTACGGGTGCCGGCAGTGGTTCAATGTCGCCCGTCATACCGTCAGTCATGAAATTCTGGCCGTATACCGTCTTGATGAAGCGGTTCCGGATATGGACCGGGAAGAAACGGTATGAGTAAACCTCAGCCCATGCGGCTTGAAACGGGCGGCAGGATCGACCGTGAAAAGCCGTTGTCGTTTACTTTCAATGGCAAACAATACGGCGGCTTCAAAGGCGATACCCTGGCATCGGCATTACTGGCAAACGGGGTGCGCGTGGTGGGACGCAGCTTCAAGTATCACCGTCCCCGAGGCGTTCTCGCTGCCGGCGCTGAAGAGTGCAACGCACTGGTGACTGTGGGGCAGGGCGCCCTGGAGGAACCCAGTATTCGTGCGACATTGCAGCCGTTGTACGATGGATTGACGGCGCGCAGCCAGAACTGCTGGCCCGGCGTGAAGTTTGATATCGGACGCAGTCTTGATTACCTGCATTTCCTCTGGCCTGCCGGGTTTTATAACAAGACTTTCATCTGGCCTCACTGGCGCTGGTACGAGGGGTTTATCCGGCGCCTGTCCGGGTTGGGTAAACTGCCGCCGGGTGATGACCCCGATCACTATACTCACCATAACGTGCATTGTGATGTCCTGGTCGTGGGCAGCGGCCCTGCCGGACTCGGTGCGGCGCTGGCGGCCAGTGAGCACGGGTTGCGGGTCGTCCTTATTGAACAGGACAGCCTCCTGGGCGGCAGCATGCGCTGGTGTGAAGGGAGCATTAACGGCGATCAGTTAAGCGTATGGCTGGAAGACAGCGTTCTCGTTTTACGGCAACGGGATAACGTTACCCTGTTGACCAATACCACGGCCTCGGCCTGGTTCGACCATCGTATGGTAATCGCGTGCGAGATGGTGAATGACCGGCGCATCACGGGGGAGCGCGAAGGGCCGCGACAGCGGCTATGGAAGGTCCATGCGGGCGAGATTGTGCTTGCCACCGGCGCTATTGAGCAGCCACTGGTCTTCGCCAATAACGACCGCCCCGGCATTATGCTGGCAAGCGCCGTGCAACAGTACTGTAACCGCTACGCGGTGGCGCCGGGGAAACGCGTAGCCCTTGCGACAAACAACGACAGCGGATATCGCGTTGCCGGCGCACTCAGGAACGCAGGTATCGACGTTGTTGCCATGATCGATTCCCGGCAAAAGCTGTCTGGAAAGGCTGCACGGCAGGTGCGCGACCAGGGCATGACGGTATTTCACAATGCGCTTCCGCTGGATTGCCGGGGTGACAAAGGCGTGCGCAGCGTGTCCGTCGCCAAACGGGGCAGTCCGGAAACTCTGGCGACGTTGCAGTGTGACTGTATTGCCATGGCCGGAGGCTGGCAACCGGCCGTTCATCTCTTCACCCAGGCCCGCGGCAGGCTGCGTTATGACACCTCGCTTGGTGCGTTCGTCCCGGACGAAATCCCTCCCCATGTGCATGTAGCGGGAATGGTAGCCGGTGTCCTGTCCCTGGACCATGCACTGGAACAGGGCCGGGAGGCTGGTCTCGCTGCCGTTGGGGACGGACTTCAAGTCCGTCCCCGGACGCGCTCGAAGAACACTGGCGCCCTGCATATTGAACGGGCGGGGTGTGGACAACGCCCGGACCGTCAATGGATCGATTTCCAGTATGACGTAACCTTGCAGGACATCGATATCGCAACGGCTGAGAACTACACTTCCGTTGAGCACATGAAGCGCTACACCACCACCGGCATGTCCGTTGACCAGGGCAAGACAAGCAATGTGAATGCCCTGCTTGCCCTGGCGGAGCGTACCGGCCGGACCCCTGGTGAGGTGGGGACCACCACCTTCCGGCCCTTCTATATGCCGGTCACCCTGGGCGCCTTGGCAGGACGTAACATGGGCAAGTTCTATGCGCCGGTACAACGCAGTCCGCTGTTTGCCTGCCACGAACAACTGGGCGCGCGGTTTGAAGACTACGGCACCTGGCGCCGTCCACGGGTTTACCCGCGCAACGGCGAAAGCGAACAACAGGCCGTTGCCCGGGAGGCCGTGGCAGCGCGTACCTCGGTTGCCGTCTTCGACGGGTCGCCGCTGGGGAAAATTGAAGTACAAGGGCCCGATGCCGCCGAATTCCTGAACCGCGTTTACATCAATAACGTAGCATCACTGAAAACAGGCCGGGCCCGTTATGGCCTGATGTTGAATGAAAACGGCATTATCATCGATGACGGCATTTTCGCACGGCTGGCAGACAACTACTACCTTGTACATACCACCAGCGCCGGGGCAAACCGGATCCACGCCTGGATGGAAGCTCTCCTGCAGGGTGACTGGCCGGACCTGGATGTATTGCTGACGCCGGTTACCAGCCAGTGGGCGAATGTCGCCGTGTCCGGCCCGCGATCGAGAGAACTGCTTGAGCGGCTGGAGTCCGGTATTGACCTCAGCGGCAACGGCTTGCCCCATATGGCGATCGCCACCGGTACGCTGGATGACATACCCGTACGCGTACTCAGGGCCAGCTATACAGGCGAACTGTG
>VYCZ01000334.1:3654-4701 GCA_009843675.1 Gammaproteobacteria bacterium
GTTATGAACTGAACGTTCCTGCTGATCGGGGGGAAGTCTTGTGGGAGCGTTTGCTGCAACTCGGTGAAGACCTGCAACCGGCGCCGATCGGAATTGAAACCCTGACGGTTCTGCGGACCGAGAAGGGTTACCTGCACGTGGGGAGCGATACCGACGGCAACACTACACCCAGGGATGTCGGCTGGGGCCATGTAGCTGACAGCAAGCAAAGTGAGTTCCTGGGCAAGCGTTCCCTGATCCGTCCTCACAACGTAAGTAGCGGACGTTTTGAATTTGTCGGTCTCACACCTGTGGAAGAAGGGGGCGTACTTACGGCCGGCGCGCATGTTATCGATGTGAACCATTCAGGCGCGCCCGCGCCTACCCAGGGTTACGTGACTTCCGCCTGTTACAGTCCCAACCTGCAACGTTATGTGGGCCTCGGCCTGGTGCAGGACGGCAGTAAGCGGCTGGGTGAGAAGGTGAACCTGTATGACAATGGCCGGGTTCATCCGGCACAGCTCAGTACACCCGCTGCCTGGGACCCGGAAGGAGCTCGATTACATGCTTGACGGTACACGTAAGCTGCGACTGCAGGTGCAGCCATGCGCCGGGATAAATCCGGTCCTGATTGAAAGCCTGCTGGGTATCACGCTACCGCAAAACCCCCAGGAGAAGGTAAACAACGAACCGACAGCTTACTGGCTGGGTCCCAATGACTGGTTGCTGGTTAACCCGGCGCCGGATATCAACAGTGTTTCAAGCGCATTACGGGATTCAGCCAGTGGCGCAACCGCCGGTGTTACCGATATGACCGATGCCTGGAGCATCATCGACATATCCGGTGAGGATGCCGTAGCAAGACTGGCGGAGGGGTGTTCGGTCGATCTCCATGACAACGCCTTTCCCTCCGGCCGCTATGCATTGACGCGGTTGCAGCACCTGCCGGTCATTATCCACCGGCTGGATGACACCCCGCGCTTCCGCATCCTGGTAGACCGCAGCGTGGCGCAATTTCTGCGGGATTGGTTAGGCGGGTGAGTGATGTTATACATCTACGCCTCACCG
>VYCZ01000015.1 GCA_009843675.1 Gammaproteobacteria bacterium
TTTCAGGCAGTGAATTTACCGGTGAGGAAGGCGTTGCCCTCGCAGAGGCGCAAGTTATTCTGGGCTTCTGCAGCCCGAAACTGATCAGGACCGCAAAAAACCTGCACTGGCTACAACATTTCGGGACCGGTGTTGATCGCTGCCTCCTGTCCCCGGAAGCGCAGGACGCAGATTTTATCCTGACGAATGCACAGCACACTGCCGGACCGCCCATAGCCGAGCACGTCATCGCCATGTTGATGATGCTGACCCGGAACCTGCAGTATTTTCATCATTTACAGCAGGAACAAGTCTGGCAGAGGCCGCCTGATACGCCTTCCCCCATGATTGAAATCGGCGGGAAAACCATGCTGGTAGCGGGACTCGGCGGTATCGGGACCGAGGTTGCCAGACGCGCGGCGGGACTTGGCATGCGCGTCATCGCCACGCGCCGTTCCAGCCGGGAAGGGCCGGGTTTTGTCGACTACGTCGGCCTTTCGGACGAGTTGCTGGATCTGGCCGCGCAGGCGGACGTGATTGTCAATGCCCTCCCCCTGACCAGGGAAACAACAGGAATTTTTGGCAGGGAATTTTTTGACGCGCTGAAACAGGGCGCTTACTTTATCAGTATCGGACGCGGCAAGAGCACGGATACCGCAGAACTGATCGCCGCGTTGAAGAGCGGCAGGTTGGCCGGAGCCGGCCTGGACGTTACCGATCCCGAACCCCTGACCAAAGGCCATGAACTGTGGGCCCTGCCCAATGTCATTATTACGCCCCATATCTCGTATATGACCGACCGGGGCATTGAACGCAACGTTCTGGTCATCACTGAAAACCTGCGCCGCTACATCAATGGCGAGCGCATGCTGAATGTGGTGGATATCGACCGGGGCTATTGACCCCATATACTTTGGCTACATATCCATAACTGCATCAATATCCTCGGCCAGCGGTTCCGGTGTTTGCAGGAGTGAGATGACGATAAAACTGGTCATGGACACCAGCAACGCAATAAACCCGCCATGAATGCCCCAGGGTATTTCTATGGCGAACAGTTCCAGTGACAGGTTGAGCGCCAGGCTGATGATGATGGCTGCACATGCGGCAGTGGCGGTAGCTCGTTTCCAGTTCAAACCCAGGGCAACCACCGGCACGATCGCGGCCGCAAAGGTGCTCCAGCCGAAGACCCCGAGAATGGCCACCAGCCGTTCATTCACGTAATAGGAAAACAGGGCAAAGCCTGCCGCCGTCACGGAAAGCAGGACCGTGACCACCCGCGCCCAGAACAGTTCATTCTTCACCGCACGGCCGCGTACGGCTACCGGTATATCGTGGATAACGGCGGCAGTTCCCACGTTCAGGAAACCGTCGGCCGTAGACATGATGGCCGCAAACAGCGCGGCAAAGACGATGCCGGCCAGTACGGGGTTGGCGTAGAACTGCAGAAATTCGGCAGCGGCCATATCGGGAGAACCCAGCGGTGCGTGAGAACCCTGGATCACCAGCGCCCGCATGGCAAACCCGAGCATAATCCACAACAGCCCGGACAAGGCATAGCCGAGGATCGTTGCCGGCAGGACATAGCGGTTGTCCGCAAGATTCCGCGTCATCATCATCTTGGTGATAATGTGCGGCTGACCGGACAGTCCCAGTCCGAAAACGAAATACCAGGACAGCGCGCAGATGATACCCTCGGTACCGAACGGTCCGATTGCCGCGGGATCGTCCTCGTACAGGACCTGGGAAGCCCCGGCAAGGTTGCCGTCAAACACCGCGTAAACGGTAAACACTATAAGTACCCCTGCCACTGCCATGGCGAGCCCCTGTATCACGTCGGTATATACGGAAGCGATGATGCCGCCCGTGACGCAATAAAAGATCAGCACCGCGGAAGAAACCGCCATGCAGAACAACAGGCTGGTTGAGCCGAACCAGCCGACGCTGTTGATGATGGACTGCATGACTACGGCCATGGCCAGGATCTGGACGGCCAGGTAACCCATGACCCCAAGCAGTACGGCCACGGCGGTTAAAAACCGCGCAGGATTGCTGTTGTAACGGGCCGCGACGATACCCGGCAGGGAGATGTTGTCGCGCAGTTCCGCGATCAGGCGGATGCGCTTGGAGACCAGGAAAAATCCCATCGTGAAACCTGCCGCGGACACGATGACCATGAACGCGGAACTCATCCCCATTGAATAAACAAGCCCGGGACCGCCGACAAACCCGAACCCGCTCAGGGTGCTGGAGAAAATGGCGCAGGTAAGCACCAGCGGACCCAGGGAGCGCCCAGCCATGAAGAAGTCTTTTGTCGACCGCGTGCGCCGCATGGCCCACAGGCCGAAGCCGATACACATTCCGTTGTACAGGACCAGGTACTGCAGGATTATCGGGTTGCGCCAGGTCTCCATCATGACTGTTTGCTTTCCAGGAGTTTCCGAAAGGTTTTTTCGTCTTCCGGCGTAAAGACCCAGCGCTTGAACCCAAGGATATAAATCAACGAGAACGACATCGGGGCTATCCACACCCCCAGCAACATGACAAGTGTCGGCAGGGGAAACCCGAAAACAATCGTGGGATCGCCTGTGAGCAGGTATTGCCGGAACAGGTACATCAACAATGACCACATGCCCAATACCGTCAGCGTCGCCGCCGTATGGGCCAGTACCAGTTTTCCGTCGCGTTTTTCCGGCTGTACACCGATGTAGACCAGGACGCTGATGACCAGGTAAATCAATATACCGAGCAGGTAGCCGGCGCCGAAGACCGGGTCACTCTGCTGGCGGATATCGCCAACCTGGCGCATACCGTCCACGGTATGGTGGGCCATGGCATGGCCGTTGATCGGTTCGGGGATACTGAGGATCAGTGCGCTTAATCCAAGCATGAAAACCAGCAGGCCGAGCAGTACAAGGATGGGACGCATGGGTCAAGTATATGGGGTCAGGTCGCACAATGCACACAACAATGCGCTATAGTTATGGAATGATTGATTTACCCTGGAGAACCTGATGGCCGGAGGATGGTCGCGTGACGGGGCTGTGCAGGATCAGATCGACGCCAGCATTGAAGACGCGGTAAAACAGGCGCGCAGCCGTATGCCTGAAGGTGAGAGTCATGCCTGGTGCGAGGAATGCGGCGAAGAAATTCCCGCTGCACGACGGCAGGCCGTCCCGGGAGTGCGTTTTTGTGTTGCCTGCCAGGAATCTTATGATACGGAACAGGCCTTGTCCGGCGGCTACAACCGGCGCGCCAACAAGGACAGCCAGTTGCGCTGAAAGTTGTGTTATACTACCGTATTCGCCGCCGTACTCCGTCGCAAATTCATTGAAGAAACTTCCTGCCAGGTCGGAGTTTCTTTACATTATGGCGTTGAACCGCAGTGCGCCGAAGTTCGCGTGTTGAAATGGGGCGTAGCCAAGTGGTAAGGCACAGGGTTTTGATCCCTGCATTCCCAGGTTCGAATCCTGGCGCCCCAGCCAATTAATCATCTGCAGGGAAAATCTATGTCATTAGTCGATGTAATGCTGTTTTCCGGAAACGCCAACCCGTCCCTGGCGTCAGATATTGCGCGCAACCTGAACATGCCCCTGGGCAAGATTGATGTAGGCCGCTTCAGCGATGGCGAGATCATGGTGGAAATCGCCGAAAATGTGCGCGGGCGCAACGTGTTTATCCTGCAACCCCTGTGTACTCCGGCCAATGACAACCTGATGGAGTTGCTGGTCATGGCGGATGCCCTGAGGAGAGCATCGGCCGAGCGGGTCACGGCCGTGATTCCCTACATGGGCTATGCCCGCCAGGACCGCAGGTCGAGGTCGGCCAGGGTACCCATCACGGCCAAGGTAGTGGCGGATATGATTGGGATCATGGGGATATCCAGGGTCTTGACGGTGGACCTGCACGCCGATCAGATCCAGGGGTTTTTCGATATGCCGCTGGACAACGTGTACGCGTCCCCGGTGTTGCTGGGCGATATATGGAAACACAAGTATGAAAGACAGATCGTGGTGTCACCCGACGTGGGCGGTGTGGTCCGGGCACGCGCCATCGCCAAGCAACTGGATGATACGGACCTGGCCATTATCGATAAGCGCAGGCCGAAGGCGAATGAGGCGGAGGTAATGAATATCATCGGTGACGTGAAAGATCGCACCTGCATTATCGTAGATGATATGGTGGATACGGCAGGCACGTTGTGCAAGGCATCAAACGCCTTGAAGGATTTCGGCGCCCGCAGGGTGGTGGCGTATTGTACACACCCGGTGCTCTCAGGCAAGGCGCTGGAAAATATCAGATCTTCGGAACTGGATGAACTGGTCGTCACGAATACCATCCCGTTGCGCGGCGCTGCCGCCGAATGTGATAAAATCCGCCAACTCAGCGTTGCCACGATGCTGGCGGAAAGTATCCGCCGGATTTCCGAGGGAGAATCGCTGAGTTCGATGTTTATTGATTGAGAGTGATGAAATGCAAGCATACGAAATAAAGGCAGAGGCCCGGACCGAACTGGGAAAGGGCGCAAGCCGCCGCCTGCGGCGTTCGGGCAGAATTCCCGGTACCGTTTACGGCGCCAGTAAAGAACCCCAGTCCATCTCGTTGTCCCATGACGAGGTGTTGCACCAGCTCGACCGCGAGGCTTTTTACTCGAGTGTCCTGACGCTTAATGTGGACGCGCAGAGTGAACAGGTAGTGGTAAAGGATTTACA
>VYCZ01000304.1 GCA_009843675.1 Gammaproteobacteria bacterium
GGGCGAGGTCAGGGAGCCTCCTGTGCTCATTGGCTGACGTAAAGCCGCCCACCATCCAAACCCGTCAAACCAGCGAACGGCAGAGATCCCCAACGTTTCCATGAAACGCCAGTTGGTCAGGGCCACGTTTATGACCAGTTGCGGGGCGTGATGAAATTCCTGGTACGCTGCCTGAATTTCCCCGGGCAGATCGCGAATCACGTGCTTTGCAACATGACCGGGGGTTGCAACGACTACCGCTTTTGCCCGCACACGTTCGAGATTTCCGTTTCTGTAATAAGTTATATAAACATGTCCGGCCTTCTCAGGTATTCCATCATGTTCTATTTTGAGGACCGTAGAACTCAAACGTATGCGCGTGGAATTGCCCGCCATATCCAATGCTGCCGTGTTTGTCGGCCCGATAACCACGTCCTCAAAAGTGGCATCAGGCGGAAATGCGGCAGGCACCAGGCTTCGCACAAAATGCCGAATTATTCCGGCATTGCCGGCCGGGAACATCAGGTAATCCCTTTCATCACCTCCCCAATCACTTTGCCCGGGCAGTACCCGTGTTCCGGGGGCATCGACCAGGTACGCGTAATACGCGGAACAAATATCACCGCTTGCCGTGGAGGAGTCGGATGCGTACGAGTAATCCAGAATTTCGAATGCTGCCTGGGAAAAACCAAGTTCGTTAACGAGGAATTCCCGGTATGTCATGCCATCCAGCCATTGTTCGGATGGTTCCGGATGTTTTGGTTTCCGGCGGTGCGCAAAGGCGTCGTGCAATTCCTGCTGGAGTGGTGCTGATAAAGGGGTATCCCTGAAACCGTTGAGATGCGGGTCTATGACCCATTGCCTGCCGCTGTCTGCACCATCAAAAAAATAACCGATGGAGGCCCGGTCCGGCAGGCGCATGGCCGCATAGGGATCCAGGGAAAAACGGATTTGTTTGGACGTTCCGGATAACGGCACATGATCGAACTCTGTCGGCAATCCAAGGTCATGCCAGACACTGTGGAAAGTCGGATTATTTCGGAGCACACTGAATGAAGACGAGCCTTGCGGCCCATAGATTTGATAACCGTCGACAATGAATTCATTGTGTTTTGCTTCCCCGCCATACATTGCATGATTGTCCAGGACAAGGCAGTTCTTTTGCCCTTCGAACTCCCGCTGTAGTGCGAGTGCCGCGCCGAATCCGGCGAAGCCACCGCCAACGACGACCAAATCATGGGATTCTCCGGTATCAATGGCGCTTGGCAGCGACTCCTCAAAATTACCGTTGCGCAGGTCATGGGCAAGGTTCAGGACCTCGTGGGTATTTCCATTTGATGTTGAGTACTCACCGGTGCCGCCGGGACCGGTCCAGTCCGGACCCAGTTTTATTGAAGGTGGCGGAAAGCCTTCAACACCTGCGCGAGATAACCCCGGCGAACCCATTGACAGGAGTACTGCTCCCGCTCCCACACAGGTCCCACCGATGAAATCCCGTCTCGTGATATCGGTATCCAGTCCCAACTCATGATCTTTACGGCAGGACAATGCCGGACTTTCACTCTTCTTATTCATGCCTTAGACAAGCAATCCAGATGGTTGATGTGGTTGGATACAGCCCGTGCAAATACCTGCGCGCCGATACGGATGTCTTCTTCATGGGAATCCTCTTCCGTATCATGGCTCAAGCCGCCGATACTGGGGATGAACAGCATGCCGGCAGGGATATAACGGCCGATTATCATGGCGTCATGTCCGGCGCCGCTCGGCATCCTGTGCGAACTGGCGCCACATTCGACTGACGCGTTGTGTATGCGATCAACCAGTTGCTCATCCATCACCGTCGGGACAAGCTCAACCGTTTTTTCCCTGTTGAAGGTCACATTATTCCCTGAGGCTGCCTCCCGGCATATTTCTTCGACTCCCCGGTCGAGTTTTGCCAGGATATCCGACGACAAATCGCGGTAATGAATTGAAAATTCAGCCAGGTTCGATATCACGTTCCCGGCCCGGGGTTCCGTTCGAACTTCATTGCAGGTCCAGGTCGTATCTGCGCCGGCAACATCATTAAAATACTCTTTGAAGCATCCCATGAATTCAAACATGGCCATTGTTGCATCCGATCTCAGTGACATGGGGGTCGTGCCGGCATGGTTTGTCTGTCCATGAAAGCTGATGCGGTATTGTGACGCCCCGACGATTCCGGTTACCACTCCGATCCTGATTTGCCTGTTATCCAGCACCGGCCCCTGTTCAATATGGGCCTCCAGGTATGCAACATGTATATCCGGGTCCAGGCGATGAACGGGCTCATCGCTTAAACCTGCCTGGCATCTCGCTTCTGAAAAATTGATTCCTTCTGCAGAACGCAGTTCAACAAATTCATCTTCCCTGATTTCTCCACAGAAAACCCTGCTGCCCATTATCGGAGTAAATCGACCCTCCTCATCGATGAACGACATGACTTCAATACCCGTATCGCCGTTCCCCGGTGACTCCATCAACGCACGCCCGATTTCCAATCCGTAAATCACTCCCAATGCTCCATCCAGCCAGCCGCCATTGGGCACCGTGTCCGTATGCGTACCGATCAGGATTCGCCGTGAATGAGGCGTGCTGCCGACCACGTTGCCGGCTCCGTCAATCCCCGCCTCCATGCCGGCTGCGCGCATACGTTCACACAACCAGTGCCGGGACGCCAGGTCCGTTTCGGTCAGTGAGCGCCGGTTGACGCCCTGGCCTATAGAGCCGAATTTTCGCAGTTGTTTTAAGTCATCCAGTATGCGAGACGGTACGATCTGAATGCCGTCGGGATTAGCCATGAGCGATGCAAAAATTCAGAATGTCAGTCTGATTGGAGCAATGAGCTGTTCCTCAGCCAGTCATCCAGGACACTGTCCAGACCCTTGGCGGGCGCAGTGTTTTCCGGCACCGGAAAGTTGCCCCATAGCGGTCTTTCAGGACCGACCCCCATCCGCTGTCTGACCCCGTCCGGCCCGATATCAAATACCATCAGGTCTTCTGCAATCCTGATATCACCGGAATAAGCCTGTCTTATCTTATCCACCAGGGACACCCTGATATTCGAATTAACGGATACATGGTTGAGCACTGTCATAGCCGGGTTTATCCGTTCAAGCAATTCACCCAGGTCAGACGCATCCGTGTGAACAAACGTATTAAAGACAGTATTTGTCCTGTCCTTGTCCTGCTCGTGGGACAACGTTCCTTCGCTGACCATTTCACCGAGAACCGGTGACCGGACTTCGTGTACCAGCAAATCTATGCCTTGCGCGTTCTCTATCATAAACCTGCTCGGCGAAGTATCTCCCGAATACACAAACGAGTTGCCTTTCCAGTCGACGCGGTAGCTTACCGCCCCATTCATGATGTGCAGCGCCGGAAAGGCCGTAATGTTTACGCCGTCCCGGCTATAAACCAGCGTGGATGTTTGCGCCGGCTCTATCTCGTGAATATCGAGGCTGTATGCCTCACCGACCGGAATTACCGCGTGAAACGATTCGCGATGCCAGGCCGTCATCGACTGCATGGCTTCCATCGCGCTGGATATACCCAAAGTCTCATCCCCCGCGGCCGGCCCCCATACCGACAGCGGCGTGTATCTTCCCAAACCGGGCCCCATGCCGTAGAGGTAGATCAGATCAGTGAAATGGTCCACGTGTAAATGGGACAGAAATATCTTATCCAGTTTCCAGGGGGGGATGCCCATGGCGTTATAATTGGCGATACTTCCTGCGCCGAAATCAAAGACGAATACATCACCGTTACCAAGTTCGACATAGATACTGCACGCAGCCTGGCTGGGGCGCGGCTCATAACTGGTGCCCATCAATATCACCCGTATGCTGTCTTCAGCCACGGGTTCTCCGGGATAACTGAAGTATTCCTTTTTTACCGGTTCCGGTTCATGCGCATAAACCGGAATCTGGAAACAGGTGAATAACGGAATTAACAAGAGAAATCGCTTATAGATATCAAGACACACGGATACGCTCCATTACATTAGAGATAGTTGAACCTGGTCTGCCGTATGGTATGCAAGCGCCCGGCAACAGTTACGGCTCGGGCGCGTACTTGTCAAAACAACCTTATAAACTCATGTAATCCGGACCGGCGGACTGTCTGTAAAACCTAGAAATTAACTGTTGCCCGGATACCGTATGTTCTGGGTAAACCCCAGATTCCTACAGCTCCCCCGCCGGCTGCTCCTGAAGTAAAGCTGTGCACCAGGTATTCTTCGTCAGACAAATTCTGCACGTACGCTTCGAGAACATATTTTTCATCCATGGAGCGCCATATCAACCTTGCATCGGCTACACCATAACTTTCAAATCTCTCCAACGGATCATTGTCGACGCCGAAGAAAACGTCGTCCTGCCAGCTATAACTTGCCTGCAAGGTCACGGTTCCAGTTCCGCCGAGAGGATAGTTGAGGCGGCCCATCAGGTTATAGTTCCACCTTGGTGTCGCCGCAACTTCATTGCCGTCAAACGCAGGATCGGAATCTTCCACTTCATTGTCGATGAACCCGAGCGATGCATAGAACTCGACATGCTCATTCGGCACAAAATCAAGATCTACTTCAATACCGTATATGTCAGCCTGGTCAATATTGCTTAACACGGGAGTATTCAGGCCTACCGGGTTGGGAACAGTCAAGACCTGCTGTAATCCTTCGTAATCATATTAA
>VYCZ01000104.1:0-676 GCA_009843675.1 Gammaproteobacteria bacterium
AATGGAGCTCGTAGGCCCGGAACCGGTTATCGATACTCGCCCCGATAAAGATCAGTCCTCCCCCGGTAATGATCGGCCCGCCCTGGTTGGGCGATCCCCATTTTTTCGGTGAACGGAACAGCCCGAAACCGAACGGTTTGCGGCCGAAAGGGATTTGCCAGCGTATTTCACCGCTGGAAGTATCGATTGCCGTCAGGTTGCCCCATGGAGGCGGATTGCACGGGATGCCGAGATCGGACACCAGGGTTTCCCGTATCCATACGTACGGCGTGCCGGGCATCGGTGCGACCGAGCTGCGCCCGGCTGGTTTTTGCCGGCCGCCCGACGCCTCGAATTCCTTGCGGGGCGCCAGTTTCTGTGACCTCAGGACATTCGTGGAATTGATGACCGCCAGGCCGGATTCCGGGTCATAGGCGACTCCTCCCCAGTTACTGCCTCCGGAGTCGGAAGGAAAAAGCACGGAGCCGTTAATGCTGGGCGGTGTATACAAGCCTTCATTCCTTAATGCCAGGATCTTGTTGTGGCACTGTTTCCTGTCCCAGGGTGTCAGCCCCCAGGCATCATCCGCGGTGACGGATTGCGCGGTAAACGGCGGCGGCGCCCGCGGCGGGGGGTGCACCGGGCGGGGTTTTTCGCCCGCCCCCGCCCCTTGCGGGACCGTACTCGCGCGCACCGG
>VYCZ01000104.1:686-4689 GCA_009843675.1 Gammaproteobacteria bacterium
TTCCGGGCGCGCCGCGGCCTCGGGCGCGGGAGCCGGCGGCGCCAGCGGCGCCGGTTGCACGGGCGAGGTTTTCTCGCCCTCCACGTCCGATTGCGGAACCTTCATCTCTCTCACGGGAAACAGGGGCCGGCCCGTGGCCCTGTCCAGTATGAAAAAGAAACCGGTTTTCGTCGCCTGCAGGACCGCCTCCGTCGTGCTGCCGTTGCGGGTCAGTTCGACCAGGGCAGGCATGGACGGCAGGTCGTAATCCCACAGGTCGTGGCGCAGGGTCTGGTAGGACCAGATCTCTTCGCCCGTCAGGGCGTCCAGCGCCACTACGGCATTGCCGTGACGAATGGATTCCGGGCGGTGCAGTCCGTACGGGTCGTGGCTGGGGCTGCCGGTCGGCAAAAACACCCAGCCGCGCCGGCTGTCGATGGATATGGGCGCCCACGTGTTTGCGCCGCCGAGAGTATCGCGCAGATGTTCCGGTATCGGGTTCCAGTTCCATAACTCCCGGCCGCTGCGCACGTTGAATCCCCTGACTATGCCGTCGGGGGCATTCGCCCATTCGCCGTCCAGGATCGTGGCCCCGACAATCACCACGTCCCGGTAAATTGCCGGCGGAGAGGTCAGGGAGATGCTGCCCTCACCGTGATAGTCGAACGTATTCAGATCGATCTGGCCGTTATCACCGAAGTCGCTGCACGGCCTGCCCGTGTCCGCATCCACGGCAATAAGGCGCCCGTCGCCGATGCCGCTCAACACGCGTTTACCGCATATCTGTTCCCGGTCCACTTGTGACTCTTCCGACCAGTACGCCACGCCCCTGCAATAACTGCCTCTTGAATAGGTATTCTTCCTGTCTATTCCGGGATCATGGCTCCACTCCTCGGTCCCCGTTGCCGGATCCAGCGCCACGACGCGGTTGAACGGCGTGCACAGGTACAGCCTGTCGTTGGCCAGTATGGGGTTTACCTCCAGGGGAGTCACTGCCGTGCCGTCCGCGCCGTCCGACACGTCGCCGCTGTGGTATACCCAGGCGATCTCCAGTTCCCTGACGTTATGCCTGTCAATCCGGCTGAGCGGTGAATACTGGCCGCCTCCCGGAGCGCCGCCATAGACGGGCCATCCATGCATGGCGTCGTCGGCCGTGATTTGATCCCGGCTGTTGCCGGATTGCCGGCGGTTTTGCTCCTGCGCTACTGCATTACTGCTGCACGCCAGTAAAATAACGGTAATAACCGCATAATGAGTAACGCGAGTTCCGGCTCTCGCAGTTAACGGCGCAGGCTTAAACATGAGAAACCTCTCAGGTATCCTTCAGTCGAACAATGTTAAAGTATATCGTGGATAAGTCCATTCACACCTATGGGAACCGGCAACAGTGAACTTGAACGGTTTCGATCATTTCTGGCAGCAGGCGGTGGATGTCATGTGGGGGCTGCCGCTGGTATTCCTGGTTGCCGCTACGGCATTATATTTCGCTTTTCTCTGCCGTTTATTGCCGTTCCTGCGCCTGCGCCATACTTTCGACCTGTTGCGGGGCAGGTACGACAATCCCGGCGACCCAGGGGAAATCCCGCATTTCCAGGCGCTCTCATCCGCATTGTCCGGCACCATCGGCATGGGCAATATTGCCGGGGTGGCTATTGCCATCAGCATGGGCGGGCCGGGCGCCATCTTTTGGATGTGGATGGCGGGCTTACTGGGCATGTGCACAAAATTCTTCACCTGCACGCTTGCCTGCATGTACCGGCAACGGGATGAGGACGGCATCGCGCAGGGCGGTCCCATGTATTTTATCGAAGTGGGGCTGGGCCACCGGTTCAAGCCCCTGGCCCTGATGTTTGCGGTTTGCGGCATGATGGGCTGCCTGCCCCTGTTCCAGGCCAACCAGTTTGCCGGCCTGCTGCAGGCGCTTACCGGCCTGGTCGCAATGTTTTTTGTCGGAGCCGTGATCCTGGGCGGCATCAGGCGGGTCGGCGCGGTTACCTCCCGGCTGGTGCCGCTTATGTTCATTGTCTATTTTTTCTCCAGCATGCTGGTGATCATCTCCCATTACGAAATCATCCCGGCCTTGTTTGCGGAAATATTCAGTGCGGCTTTCGGCGGCCAGGCTGTGCTGGGCGGGGCGGTGGGGCTCACGTTCAAGGAGGTACTGGTGACCGGGGTCAAGCGCGCGGTGTTCTCCAACGAGGCGGGGCTCGGAACCGAGGCCCTGGCCCATGGCGCAGCGCAGACCGGGGAACCGGTCCGGGAAGGCCTGGTCGCCATGACGGGCCCTTTTATCGATACGATTATTATCTGCACCCTCACTGCGTTGGTGATACTCAGCGCCGACGTCTCACCATCCGGCAATGGCGTTGCGATGACGGCCGATGCTTTTGAGCAAACATTGCCCTATTTAGGCAGTGTTGTTCTGCTCATTACGTTTTCCCTGTTCGCCGTTTCCACTATGATCAGTTATTCTTATTACAGCGTGAAATGTGCGCGTTACCTGCTCGGCAAACGGATCGGGGGCCAGTATGTATATATTTATTTGTTGCTGATCCCGGTCGCAGCGAGTTGGAACCAGGCTACCGCGGTAAATATTATCGATACGGCTTTTGCACTGATGGTTATTCCGACACTCACTGCGACAACACTGCTTGCACCGAAGGTTGTAGAAGAGATGCGGCGTTATTTCAAAGAGTTAGAATGATCGGGTTGATATCCCTTTTATCCGAAAGCCCAATGCAAGGCAAGACTGCTTCCTCATTCGATCCCGACCGGCCGCTATCGATATTCGCCTATGCCTATACCTCTGCGGTAGGCGTTGCGATATTGATGTTCGGGCCGCTGGTTATCGGCGCCTACGTTGACATCAACGGAATGACGGAGACGCAGGCCGGTTATCTGTTTTCCCTTGAAATGGCGGGTTACGCGCTGAGTTCAGCGCTCGTGTTTGCCATCGTCACCCGGGTTAACTGGCGCCATATCCTGCTTGCCGGAGTGTTCATCGCCGTACTGGGCAATATCACCTCGATGTATTTGCACGGTTACGCTGAACTGGCTGGATTCAGGTTCCTGGCGGGACTCGGCGCCGGTCTGTTAATGAATGTCACCATAGTTTCCATCGGCCTGACCGCGAATTTTGACCGTAACTACGGCTTCTGGGCGGTGACGCAGTTAATAGTCGGCGCAGCCGGACTGTATTTATTGCCCGGCCGGATATCAGTATACGGTCTTGCCGCTCCCTTCCTGGCGGTCACCATTCTTGCGCTGCTCGTATTGCCCCTGGCTAAAAGTTTCCCGGAACATGGCAGAGATGCCGGCGTCACGCCGAATAAACATAACAGGCTGCTATTAGGCCTGGCAGGACTGCTCGGCATATTCATCTACTATGGCGGACAGGCAGCGGTATGGGCTTATTTCGAGCGTATCGGTATGGCTGCGGGCATTAACCCCGGCAGTGTGGGAAGTATCCTGTCGGCCTCCATAGTGCTGGCTGTCTTCGGCGCATCCCTGGCCACCTGGCTGGGGGACAGGCTGGGCCGCCGCCTTCCTGTCGCGGCAAGCATGATATGTTCGGCAATCGGCATAAGTTGCCTGTGGGGCGTGCAATCCGTTTATTCCTATATCATTGCAGCATGCCTGTTTAACGCGGCCTGGTATTTTTGCCTGCCGTACCTGTCGGCGATCATCGCCAATATTGATTCAAACGGCCGGATGCTGGTAGGACTTGCAATTGTGTTCCCGTCCTCACTGGCCACAGGTCCGGCGCTGGCAACATACGTACTGAATGACGTGGGTTACGGTCCGGTGCTCTGGATTGGCTTGCTATCATTACCCGCCGGATTGATAATTATGTGGAAAGCTGCCGCGAGGAACAGCGCATGACCCAGACACATAATCAGTTCGTGACACCGGAGCAACTCGCCAAAGTCAGCCTGCCGTTGGAAGAGGCCTGTAACCTGCCCCAGGCCGCCTACGTTTCAGAACATATTTTCAGACAGGAGGCGGAACAACTGTTCCTGAAACA
>VYCZ01000034.1 GCA_009843675.1 Gammaproteobacteria bacterium
CTGCGGTCAGAGCCTGGGGGGAGCGGACGGCAACTGGAAGGAAAGCGCGAGTGTGCAGGAAACGCCCATGCAAAACCTGGGAGGGCCGTATTCCAGCGGCGGCGACGTATTGTTGCGTTCTTTCTCATGCCCGGGCTGCGGCATCCTGGTGGATACGGAGACTGCCATGCAAGGCGACCCGTACCTGAATGACAGATTATTAATCCGCAGATGACGCAGATTTACGCAGATTATTTTTTGATTCATTTTATCTGCGCTAATCTGCGTCATCTGCGGATAAAACAGGTAAAGTGAAATGCATAACGTAGGAATAAGTGAAGAGATCGTCGAGCGGGTGATGAAACGGCGCGGCCGGTTTCATCTTTTTGACAGCTTCGAGCCGGCAACGTGCGCGCTGGTGGTGATCGATATGCAGAACGCCTTCTGCAAGCCCGGGGCGCCGGCCGAGGTGCCGCTCAGCCGCGGGACCATCGACAACATCAACCGGTTGGCCGGGGAATTGCGTAACCGGGGTGGCGACGTGATCTGGATCGTCAGTGAATTCCACTGCAACGGCGGTAAATCCGAGTGGGAGAATTTCTTCAATAACATGGTTTCCGGCGAGGTGCGCGAGCGCACCATGCAGTACATGGCGCCGGGACAGGAAGGCGGCAAGCTCTGGCACGAACTGGAAACGGATGAGAACGACATCCACCTGGTCAAGAACCGTTACGGTTGCCTCTCTCCGGGCGCCTCGAAACTGGAACGGGTGTTGCGCAGCCGCGCCATCGAAACCCTGCTGATAGCCGGGACAAAAACCAATATCTGTTGCGAGACCGCGGCGCGCACTGCCTTCGACCTGGATTTCAACGTGGTCCTGATCGAGGACTGCTGCTCTACCCTGTCCGATCGCGAACACCAGGCCACGCTGGAGACCATCATCCAGCAGTTCGGCGACGTGATGACCGGGCAGGAGTTCATAGAACGCTGTGTTAAATCGGGAGATTATGCTGATGAAAAACGTAGATGAACACTACCTGCGCGTAGCCTTCAGGGAGGCTGCCAGGGCCCTTGAACGGGGCAATCACGGTTTCGGGGCGTTGCTGGTGAATGCGGACGGCGAACCGGTACTGGCGGCGCAGAACTCGGTAGTTACCGACAGGGACGTGACCGCGCATGCGGAAATGAACTTGATTCGGGCCGCATCCAGGAAATTCGAACCTGGGCAGCTTAAATCGTCCACACTGTATGCCAGCGCCGAACCCTGCCCCATGTGCGCCGCCGCCATTGTCTGGGCCAACATCCGCCGTGTCGTCTTCGGGTTAAGCATGGAAGGGACTTACGAGTTATACGACGCCGGCCCGGATGACCCTACATTGCGTATGAACGCCGCCGACGTGTTCGGTGAAGCCGGCTGTCCCATGGAAGTCATCGGCCCGATGCTGGAGGATGAATCGCGGGCGGGTTTTCCATAGTCGGAAACTTGGCATGATGTGGTAAGCTATTGCAAAGATTTGTTAGAAGATGACTTCCAAGGAGATATAAAAAGTGGCTACCGCAGCGAGATCGCTACACCCCGAAGGGCAAAAGATCACCATCGAGAACGGACGATTGCAGGTCCCCGATAATCCGGTTATTCCGTTTATCGAAGGAGACGGTATCGGTCCCGATGTCTGGCGCGCAACCAGGCAGGTGCTGGACGCCGCGGTTGCCAAGGCTTATAACGGCGCGCGGGAAATCCACTGGCTGGAAGTGTACGCCGGTGAGAAGGCCAACGAACTGACCGGTTCCTGGCTGCCGGAGGATACCCTGGACCGTTGCCGGGAATACCTGGTCGCCATCAAGGGCCCGTTGACAACGCCCATCGGCGGCGGCATCCGTTCCCTCAACGTCGCCCTGCGCCAGATACTTGACCTTTATGTCTGCCTGCGCCCGGTGCGCTGGTTCAAGGGCGTGCCTTCGCCGACCAGGAACCCGCAGGACGTGGACATGGTGATCTTCAGGGAAAACACCGAAGACATCTACGCCGGCATAGAGTTTGAGCAGGGTTCGGAAGACAACCGGAAATTCCTGGAACTGCTGCAGGAAGCGTTTCCCAACTATTACCGGAAAATCCGCTTTCCGGATACCACCGGCATCGGCATTAAACCGATTTCGCAGGAGGGCACGGGACGCCTGGTCCAGGCCGCAATCCGCTATGCGCTGGACAACAACCGTAAAAGCGTGACGTTCGTCCACAAGGGCAACATCATGAAGTACACCGAGGGGGCGTTCCGCAACTGGGGTTATGAGCTGGCGGAAAACTCCTTCCCGGAACAGACCTATACCTGGGACCAATGGGAACGCACCCGCGCGTCAAACGGCTCGGAGGCGGCCAACAGGGAGCAGGAGGAAGCGCTGGCGGGAGGTAAAATTCTCATCAAGGACGCCATTGCCGACATCACCCTGCAACAGGTGCTGACCCGGCCCAGGGAGTTTGACGTGATTGCCACCATGAACCTGAACGGCGATTACCTGTCCGACGCGCTGGCAGCGCAGGTCGGCGGCATCGGCATCGCGCCCGGGGGTAATATCAATTATGACACGGGGCACGCGGTATTCGAGGCAACCCACGGCACCGCGCCGAAGTACGCCAACCAGGACAAGGTCAACCCGGGTTCCCTGGTCCTCTCCGGCGAGATGATGCTGCGCTACCTGGGCTGGACGGAGGCAGCGGACCTCGTCATTTCCGGCATGGATAATACGATCTCTGCCAAGACCGTTACTTATGATTTCGCCCGCTTGATGGAGGGAGCGAACAAGGTGAGCTGCAGCGAGTTCGGCCAGGCAATGATTGCCAACATGTAACCCGGATACCCATGGCCGAGCAACGCAAACAGACCATTGCACGCATCTCGGAATTTATCTACGAAGGTTTCCAGAAATATAACGAGAATTTTTTCCGTGTTACGGAGCGGGCGAGACGCCGTTTTGAACAGCGGGACTGGGGCGGGCATCAACAGGACATAATCGAGCGGGTCGAACTGTATGAAAAATCCGTGCGCCGCATCGTCGTCTCGCTGCGCAAGAACCTGGGACCCAGGGTAACCGACCCCAAGCTCTGGCACAGCACGCGCAGGTATTTCGGGGAGCGCCTGTATAACGTGCCGGACGCCGGGTTCATGAAGACGTTCTTCAATTCCATAACCCGGCGCATATTCGACACGGTGGGCATAGACCCGGAGATCGAGTTCGTGTCCTCAGCGCCGGATGAAGGGTTCAACCCCCTGGAGACCCTGACCCTGAACCGCTACCCCTACTGGGGTTCACTGGACAAGACATTCAAAACCATTCTCGACGACTTCGCCTTCAAGGTTCCGTACAGGAATATCAACACCGATTCCAGGACCATCAGCCATGAAGTCCAGCACTATTTTCAGGCGCACCTGAAGCAATACGGCGACTTTCTCAGGTTTGAATTCATCGATTCAGCGTTTTTTCAATCTGCCCGCGCCTACCTGATAGGCCGCACCATCCAGCTGGACCACGTCAACCCCATCATTATCGCCCTGAAAAATTCTGCCGGCGGCATCGAGGTGGACGCGGTACTGCTGTCCGAGGAAGAAGTCAGCGTGGTGTTCAGTTACACCCGCTCCTATTACTTCGCCAACCCGCACTCCGTCATGGGCGCGGTACACTTCCTGCATTCCATCCTGCCGAACAAACCCATCGACGAACTGTACACGGTGCTGGGCCGGCTGCGCCAGGGAAAGACCGAGCGCTACCGGATTTTCTCACATCACCTGCAGCACACGGATGACAGGTTCGTGCATGCGGACGGGGACAAGGGACTGGTGATGCTGGTGTTCACCCTGCCCTCCTATGACCTGGTGTTCAAGATTATCCGGGACAACTTCGGCTACCCCAAGACCATCAACAGGGAGGAGGTGCAAAACAAGTACCGGCTGGTGTCCCGGCATGACCGGGCCGGCCGCCTGATCGACACCCAGGAATTTCGCAACCTGGAGTTCCCGGTAAACCGCTTCGACAAGGCCTTGCTGGATGAATTGCTCAGCGAAGCGTCAGGGACCGTCCGTGTCGACGAGGATCAGTTAATCATCGACCATGTCTATATCGAACGCCGGGTGCGGCCGTTGAACCTGTACCTGAGGGAAGTCGAACGCGCGGACGCCGGCGAGGTGATACTGGACTATGGACAGACCATCAAGGATCTTGCCAATACCAATATCTTCCCCGGCGACCTGTTGCTGAAAAATTTCGGCGTGACCCGGCACCGGCGGGTCGTGTTCTATGATTACGATGAAGTGGCGCTGGTAACGGAATGCGACTTCCGCGATATCCCCGACAGCGACGATGATGAAGACCTGATGCGTTCGGACGTGTGGTTTCACGTCAACAAGAACGATATTTTCCCTGAAGAATTCATCAAATTCCTGTCCATGGATGCGGGTTTGCGGGCATTGTTCCTGAAGGTACACGGCGATCTGCTCACCGCCGGCTACTGGAACCGCGTGAAGAACAAGCATCTCAAGGGTGATATTGAACTGGTCATTCCCTACTTCCGGCATTCAGTGCCGGCAGACCAGCAGATGGAGAACAGGGAGCGGAAATCAGCCGCAATGTAACGGGACCGTCCCGTTGGGGGACAGGGGACAGACTTCAAGCCTGTCCCCGGCAGGAAAAAGGGGGCTACGAGTTTTTAT
>VYCZ01000189.1:0-3004 GCA_009843675.1 Gammaproteobacteria bacterium
CTTCCATATTGCGTAGCGCTTACGCAAGGGAATTCGGCACCAGGATGGACTGGCGTTCCAATCGTTTCTGCTGGCTGGCAACCACCCTGCCGCTGGACAGTTTTATCTTTATTTTTCGCAGGAACGAACACGGCTGGTGGTGGGTGCACGGGTACCGCTACGAAGAGGGCATGTCCACCTGGATTGTTGAATGCAGTCACGAAACCTGGATGAACGCCGGGATGGATACGTTCTCCGAAGATGATACCAGAAGTTATATTGAAGAGGTGTTCAGGGAAGACCTGCAGGGCCATCCGATCATCACCAACCGCTCACTCTGGCGAGAGTTTCCTGTAGTGAGAAATGACAGACTTTATTATAAAAACATAGTTTTGCTGGGTGATGCGGGTCGCTCGGCGCATTTCTCCATCGGTTCCGGCACCAAGCTGGCCATGGAAGATGCCATCACCCTGGCGGACAACTTCCGGCAGCAGGGAAACCGGGTCAACGCAGTCCTGGATGCTTACCAGCAGGCACGCAAACCGGAAGCTGACAGGTTACAACGAACTGCGGTTACCAGCCTGCACTGGTTTGAAAACATCGGTCGCTATGCCCGGCAGGATGCGGAGCAATTTACCTTCAACATGATGGTGCGTTCGAAACGCGTGACCTATGACAACCTCCGTTTACGCGATCCCGGGTTCATCCGGTCCATAGACAAGTGGTTTGCCGGACATACCCGTAAGGTGACGGGTTACGACGACATCGACACGGAAAACCCCGCTGTACCCATGTTCCAGCCATTCAGGATAGGCCGTATGCGCGTTGAAAACCGCGTTCAGCTTTCCGCCATGTGCCAGTATTGTGCAACAGACGGTATGCCGGATGAGTGGCATTTTGTTCACTATGGCTCCCGGGGTGTAGGCGGCGCCGGCATCGTCAGTACGGAAATGCTGTGCACCTCGGCAGACGGACGGATAACAACGGGTTGCGCCGGAATATGGAACGCCGGGCAGACGGAACAATGGCGGCGTATCACCGAATTCATCCACGCCCACAGCAAGGCGAAGGTGTGCGGTCAAATCGGTCATGCCGGACGCAAAGGCGCGACCTGCATTCCCTGGCAGGGCGGGATAGACGAACCCATGCCGGAACAGGCCTGGGAAATCATCTCGCCGTCACCGTTGGCTTACCTGCAACATAGCAGGACACCCCGTGAAATGTCCGGAGATGACATGGACAGGGTTGAAGCGGATTTTCTTAACGCCACCAGGAATGCGGTAATCGCCGGGTTCGACATGCTCGAAATACACATGGCGCATGGCTATTTGTTATCTTCGTTCATCAGCCCTTATACCAACCGGCGCGCTGATGAATATGGCGGTGATATTAAAAACCGTGCCCGCTTTCCGTTGCGCATACTGCGCACAGTCCGGCAGGCCTGGCCGCCGGAACGGCCCATTTCGATAAGGATTTCGGCAACGGACTGGATCACCGATGGCTTGTCCGAAGGAGATTTGTCAACTCTGGTTTTCCTGTTAAAGGACAACGGCGCCGATATCATAAACGTCTCCACTGGACAGGTCGTCAGTCACGAAGAACCTGTTTACGGGCGCATGTACCAGGCGCCATTTGCCGATCGAATCCGCAATGAAATGGGAATTCCCACTATTGTGGCCGGCAACATTACCAGCGCCGACCAGGTCAACACCCTGGTTGCCGCGGGCAGAACCGACCTGGTCGCCCTGGCGCGCCCGATTATGAACGAACCGCAGTTCGTGCTGAATGCCGCGGCCCGTTACGGTTACAAGGAACAACACTGGCCGGAACAGTACGGTGCGGGGAAATTCGCGGCGGAACTTAAAGCCGCCAGGGACAACGAGGAAGAAATCGACCTCAGAACCGGCGCAAAACCCCCCAACCCGGAGGATATGCTGGCAGTAGCTATCGCCCGCGGCGAGGTGTTATTGGATTGATCATGGGTTATAATCAGGCGGATATCCGGGCTGAAGGCAGCACCAGCGGGAGAATTGAAGATGACGCATTACACTGACGACCAATTGGCGGGATTTTTTTTTTATGATTCGGTGAACAAAGTTTTCTACACCGATCCTGAAGTCTTCGACCTGGAGATGGAACGCATCTGGAACAGGTCCTGGATTTATGTCGGCCACGACAGCCAGGTAAAACAGCCGGGAGATTATTTCGCCACCAGCATCGGCAGGCAACCGGTGGTCATGACCCGGCACAAGGACGGCAAGGTGTACGTGCTGTTCAACCGCTGCGCCCACAAGGGCGCCCAGGTGGTGGGGGACAGTTGCGGCAATATGCCCAAGCTGCGCTGCAGCTATCATGGTTATGTGTTCGATACCGACGGGACGTTGCTCCATATTCCCAGGGAGGAGGGCTACAGCGGCGCCGGTTTCGGCAAGGGCAGGCCGGAATCCAACATGCAACAGGTCCCGCGGGTTGACAGTTACCACGGCCTGGTGTTTGCCAGCCTGGCAGCCGACGGGCCGGATTTGAAGTCCTGGCTGAGCGGCGCGGCGGTCTCCATCGACAACCTGGTGGAACGCTCGCCTGAAGGGCGTATAGAAATAGCCGGGGGTTGTTTCCGCTATATGCATGATTCCAACTGGAAGATGTTCGTGGAGAACCTGAATGACGCCATGCACCCCATGGTTGTACACCAGTCTTCCAGCGGCACCGCGAAGCGGGTCTTCGATGAGCGCCTGAAAGAGGGCGATCCCGTCCCGTTTGAACTCGAGATGCTGGCGCCGTTCACCAACAACTACGAGTTTTTCGAAAAGATGGGACTGACGGCCTGGGATTACGGGCACAGCGTCACCGGCGGCAAATTCAGCATTCACTCCGCCTATTCACCCATACCCGGTTACATGGACGCGCTGATCGAGAAATACGGTGAGCAGAAGGCCCGGGAAATCCTCGCGGTAAACCGCCACAACACCGTAGTGTATCCGAGTTTTACCCTGAAAGGCGCCATCACCTCAATCCGTGTCGTCAA
>VYCZ01000189.1:3014-4669 GCA_009843675.1 Gammaproteobacteria bacterium
GACAGGACCGTTATCGAGTCCTGGGTGTTCCGGCAGGTGGGCGCCCCGGAGGAACTTTTCCGGCGTTCGATTACCTATTGCAACCTGATCAATTCCCATGCCAACCTGGTCGGCCCGGACGATTATGAAGCCTACCACAGGCTGCAGTACGGCCTGCAGACCGAGGACGGCAATGAATGGGTAAGCCAGCATCGCTACCTGGGACAGGAAGAAGTGGACGAGGACGGGACCAGGCACGCGGCAGGCACCTCCGATATGGTCTTCCGCCACCAGTTCCGCACCTGGAAGGACTACATGGTCGGCGCTGCGTGATATTGCCGGGATCAACAGTCAAATTCACCGAAACCTGATTTACCTTTTCTCCGACAGGACTTAACCCTTATGCAGAACCGGCAACAAGGCAACCCGCCTGATCTCAGAGCGCTGGAGCAATTTCTTTATCACGAAGCGCGCCTGCTGGATGAGCAGCGCTGGGAGGAATGGAATGCCCTGTACCTCGAGGATGCAGAATACTGGGTGCCGGCGGCGCCGGACCAGGAAGACCCGCACAACCATGTTTCCCTGATCTATGAGACGGGTTTGCTGAGGGCGGTACGCATCAAGCGCTACAGGCATCCCAATGCCTTTTCCCTGCAGCCCATGCCCCGCAGCGCGCACCTGGTCACCAACGTCATCCTGGAAGATTATGACGAAAGCGCCGCCGAATGCAGCGTCAACTCACGCTTTATCATGCTGCAGTACCGGCGTGAAAAACAGGAGGTCTTCGCTGGGACTTATCATCACAGGCTGCGCATCGGGGAAGACGGGTTCAGGATAGCCGCCAAGCGCGTCGACCTGCTCAACTGCGACGCCCCGCTGGAAAACATACTCATCTATTTCTAGTACTCTTTCAACCAGATGCCGTCCGAACCAGGGATATCCATTGACTCCGCCGCCTACCGGAAATTCAGGCGCATCCACGGCAGGCTGTCCCGGACACTGATCAGCGCGCTGCTCGGACTGGTGCTGGCGTTTGACCTGCTCTGCATCTATGCAAAGGAGTTCATGGGCGCGCCCATGGCGCAAGGCAGCGTCATCTCCATCGGCATGGTCATGGCCCTGTTCATCGTCATGCTCATACTTGCCGCTGCCTTGTATTACGTGGTCAGGATCAATTCCGCATACCTGGATATGCGCGGGTCACTGGATGATGACTGACCTGAATTACCCGGCCATTGCGTCGTTCATACTGTTCATTATCGCCACACTGTTCATCACCGCCTATGCGGCCCGCCGCACCCGCTCCAGGAAAGACTTCTACGTCGCCGGCAATACCATCGGGGGAATACAGAACGGTATTGCCATCTCCGGTGATTACATGTCCGCTGCATCTTTCCTGGGCCTGGTGGGACTGTTTTTCATGGCCGGCTATGACACCATCTTTTTTATCGTAAACCTGATCCTGAGCTGGGTGGTGGTCCTGTTCCTGATCGCGGAAAAACTGCGCAACCTGGGTTCCTATACCTTCGCGGACGCGGTTTCCGTCAGGTTACAGGCGCGGCCGATACGGATACTGGCGGCTGTCGTCACCCTGGCCGTTGCCGTGCCCTACCTGCTGGCGCAAATGGTCGCGGCAGGCGGCCTGTTCGAATCACTGTTCGGTCTCAGTTATACCC
>VYCZ01000340.1:0-526 GCA_009843675.1 Gammaproteobacteria bacterium
TTTCATGGAAGAGGCGGAACGCCTATGTGACGACATCGTCATCATGGACCACGGCGTCATTCTCAGCAAGGGCCATCCGAAACAGTTGATCAAACAGCATGTCGAGCCCGAGGTTGTGGAAATTCACGGCGAAATGGAGGCGCTGCCGGGCATACTGACCGAGCATGACATACACCGGGTGGAGATAGTGGGAGAGACGATTTACTACTTTACCAACGCTCCCGATGAAATAATCCGGCGCGTGGAACACAAGCCGGATGTGCACTACCTGCACCGTCCCGCCAATCTCGAAGACGTGTTCCTGCGCCTGACCGGCCGTGAGTTGAGGGAGGCCTGATGCTGGACTGGCGAATGCCGCGGATGCGGCGCGGCATGATTTATGTCTGGCGCCGCAACCTGCTGGTGTGGCGGAAACTGCTGGTGCCCAGCCTGTTGCTGAACTTCGGCGAACCGTTCTTATACCTGCTGGGACTGGGTCTGGGACTGGGGAGGTTCGTCGGCGAACTGGGCGGATTGCCGTATCTGA
>VYCZ01000340.1:536-4656 GCA_009843675.1 Gammaproteobacteria bacterium
CGCCAGCGGCCTCATCGCCTCGTCTTCCATGAACACGGCCACTTTCGAAGGCCTGTTTTCGGTGTACACGCGCATGGTGCCGCAGCAGACCTATGAAGGCATGCTGGCCACGCCGCTGGAAGTCGATGACATCGTCGCCGGCGAGATGCTGTGGTGCGCGACCAAGGGGCTGTTCAGCAGTTCGGCCATCCTGCTGGTTTCCTTCCTGCTCGGCGCGATCACGCACTGGCAGGCGCTGTTGTGTATTCCGCTGTTTTTCCTGACAGGATTGTGTTTTGCCGGACCGGCCATCCTGGTCGCCTCGTTCTCCCGCTCCTATGATTTCTTCAATTACTACGTCACCCTGGTGCTGACACCGATGTTCATCTTCTGCGGCGTTTTCTACCCCGTGACTTCCCTGCCTGATTTCGCCCAGTCCCTGGTGCAGGTGTTGCCTCTGAGTCATGCGATCGCCGTAATCCGGCCGCTGGCTACGGGGCAGGAACCAACACAGGTCATTGCCCACCTCAGCGTGCTGCTGGCGTTTGCCCTGGTCAGTTTTTACTGGGCGACGGTACTGGTGCGCAGACGCCTGGTTCAGTAATCGAGCGTACCCCGCTTCAACGCGCAACGGCTGGACAGTCTCAACGCCAGCCGGTCCCGGGTTCTGAGTAGCGGGCTATTGATGATTGTAGTAATCTGGGCAAACCGGCGCGATTTCAGGCGAGATGATGCGCAGGGCGCGGCCGCATTTACAACGATAGGAGTGACGCGGTGAGACAACCATGCTATATTCATTTGAACCTGCATATACAGGTCTTGCTTGTAATCATCGCAATCCTTGCCTTGTCATCAGGATCTGTTTTCGCCCGAACACAAAAACCCGTACTCCATGGCCAACACTGGGTAGCGGTTACCGGTAAACCGCTGGCCGCAACAAGCGGCGCCATGATATTTCAACAGGGCGGCAATGCTGTTGATGCCGCCATGGCCATGCTGGCAACCACCTGCACCATGTGGGATGGACTTTCATGGGGCGGTGAAACCCAGGCCCTTATTTATGATCCGGAACGGAAAAAGATTCTTGGCATCAACGCCCTTGGCGCCGCCCCCAGCGGCGCCACTGCCTCCTATTTTAAAGACAGGGGCTACCAGTATCCGCCCGACAAAGGTCCGCTTGCGGCGGTAACACCCGGTACGCCCGGTGGACTGATGACCATGCTCGCAGAATGGGGACGCCTGTCGCTTGCCGAAGTGCTGGCGCCGGCTATAGAGCTGGCAGATGGTTATCCGGCAGAACACTACCTCGCCGAGCGTGTAAATAAATTTGCCGCTGATATCGGCAAGTGGCCTGCATCGCGTACTGTTTTTTTCACCCATCCGGAGGATAAAGACAATCCGGCCCCGCGACCCGGTGAAATTTTCCGCCAGACCGACCTGGCTACCACCTTGCGCAAACTGGTAAAGTCCGAGGCCGAGGCACTGGCCGCGGGCAAGGACCGCAAGCAGGCAATCTACGCCGCCTACGATCGTTTCTACCGCGGTGACATCGCCAGGGAGATCGTAACCGGTAACCGCGAGATGGGCGGCCTGTTCACCATGGAAGATCTCGACAAGTGGCAGGTTTATATCGAAGAACCGGTAACAACCCGTTACAAGGGTATTGATGTCTATAAACTGACTACTTGGGTACAGGGGCCGGTATTACTGCAAGCCCTGAACATACTTGAAAACGCGGACCTGCCCGGTATGGGTTATAACAGTGCGCAATATATCCATACTCTTTACCAGGCGATGAACCTGGCTTTTGCCGATCGTGATTTTTATTACGGCGACCCCTATTTCGAACCCGAAGAACCGATCAAGGGTTTGCTATCCAAAAAATATGCGAAACAACGGTTTGAGCAAATAAACCGGGAAAGGAATGATGCCGGCGCAGGCCCCGGTGATCCCTACCCTTTCCAGGGAGAGGAAAATCCTTATAAACAATATATCGAACGCTGGCACGAAAGAAAACGCACGGGTGACGATGATCATGCGGCGCTTATTGATGAGTTTCACCGGGAACAGGCATTTTTGTCCGGCACGACATCCATACAGGCCGCTGACGCCGATGGCTGGGTAATTTCAATCACTCCGAGCGGTGGCTGGATACCGGCGGTTATCGCCGGCAGGAGCGGCATCGGGCTGTCTCAGCGCATGCAGAGTTTTGTCCTGGACCCGGGCGAGAATCCGTTTAATGTAGCGGAGCCCGGGAAACGGCCCCGGGCAACCCTGCCGCCGGGTATCGCCATGAAAGACGGCCTGCCCTGGCTCGCTTTCTCCGTGCAGGGAGGCGATACGCAGGACCAGAACCTGTTGCAGTTTTTTCTCAACATGGTGGAATGGAAAATGAACCCGCAGGAGGCCGCGGAAGCCGCCAACATAAACAGTTTTCAGATGCGCGGTTCTTTCATGGATCATCCCTCCGAACCGGGCAAGATGTGGATACGCAAGGACGTACCGGCCTGGGTACGCGACCGGCTGTCGGACATGGATTATACTCTCGAACTGAAGGAAAGAACGTCAGGCCCCATCACCGCCATCTGGTTTGACCGCGAACATGGCAGTATGTGGGGCGCGGCAAGTAATTACGGGGATGACTACGGTATTGCCTGGTGAACGCGGTATCAGTATCTATCCCAGCGATACTATGTGACTCACAACGGACACACGATTGCTGAGGGAGCGTGGAAGGTATCTGCTATAACCAACTTTTCCTGAAACCTGGGTTTGCCATCCTGTATCAGAATGACGTCACGATATTCCCCTGCATTCAAACACTCAAATTTACCTTCGAAATTCGTCTGTACAACGAGAAAATTGGAACGAACATTGAAGCTGTCATTATCATGTTCGCTGATTTTAATATTGCTTATGACATGTCGATAATAGTGCTTGTTATACGTATTAATATGACGTAGGGAGGTTACCCGATCACGCATCATCCCTTGACTGGTATAGTACATCCAATAGCCGCCATCCTTGCCGGCCTCAATGTTTTCCCTGGATTGAATAAAATACTTTCCACTCTCCAGAAACAGTTCCGGCCATTTCTCAAGCTCATCACTGTCGAGACAGTCTGCGTAATCATCCAGAAGAGTGCAAATCAGCCGCTCTATCGAGTCGTTGTTATCCGGCGAGTCCATAGGATTAGAGATGGCGTAGACCTGGCCTGCACGGATTATGACAACGGGATTTGCATGGTTTCACAATAACCTTTCCAAAAAGCTCTGACCGTGGCCTCGGAGTTGAAATGGTCGGAAGCACTTTCAATACCCGCGCCGCCGAATTCGATATAAGACGTATCGCCCCTGGAAATCGCATTCTGAGTCATGGTGAGGACTTCAGCGTCTTCCAGTGCTATGTATCCGGCCGGACCCAACAGGTTGCTTTGTTTTTTACGGCACTCGTGTTCGAAGTCAGATTCATCGTCATACCCGAACCAGGTGTATTCGATATCCGTCGAGCCTGGACTGGTCGGTATAATGCGCCTGCAACTCCAGGAATTGCGGATGCAGGTAAATAAAGAGCCGGGAAATATGGAAATTACACTTAATTGCAGGTCGCCCAACACCTTGAAGCCTTCCGCGATACTCGGGTCTTCCAATTCATATTTGCCTTTTTGCGCAGGATACGCGTTTTTATCATCCTTATCACCCGAGGGAGGCAACCATGAACTCAGGAGCGCATGTGCATCGTGGATATCAACGCTCACCCGGTCGACCGGCATGGCAATGCCGAATTGGCCTACAAAGGAATGGAGCTGTGGTCCGTGGTATGTATCCCTGTTGTTTTCAACAAACAGCTTCCAGTTGCACGGCACAGTCTGGCGCTGATAACCAACGATTCGTAACGGCCGCTGACAAATCGTCTCGATACGCTCAACAATCGCGGTCCCAAGATATTCACGAAGTGGCGGCGCCTGACTATCAAACGTCGCAAAGATAACATCCCCAACAGTTTCAACCCGAAGAGTCTCTAATCCATGACAGTCTTTCGAAAAGTTGTCAGGATACCCGCCTTTGTTCTGCATTCCCTGTTCCATGGCGACGCCCAGTAATTTTCCGGTTCCGTCATAGCGCCAGTTGTGGTAGGGACA
>VYCZ01000389.1:0-1065 GCA_009843675.1 Gammaproteobacteria bacterium
CCAAGAGGGGTAAAGAACCCGAATTCAACAGCCAGGTTTGTGGTGTCGACCTGGACGATAGTATCTCTTTCGTATTTGGAGACCGTAGCCAGCACAGACCCGAAATCCAGCTCATACTCAGCGGTACCGCCAAACATTAACACTTCGTCGTCCCAGAACTGCTCCGTCGGTGAATCCTGATTTAATTCACCGGCATGGCTTGGCAACGCCGGTGGAAAGACAAATGGAGCAAATTGAAAAAGTGTTGGTGTGTGAATACCACTCGGGTCCCGGGCAAAGGTCTGCGGGCCGTCGACCTCAGTGTCCTGTCGCTGTACATAAGCGTCGATAGTCAGATCTGAACCGGGAGTCCAACGAAACATCACACGGCCGCCGGTGATCTCTGAATCATTGGCATCTTTCGTCAAGGTGTCGCCGGTTATACCGGCAAAATGGTCGATATAACCGGCAGATTCCCGTTGCCAGCCGACAATTCGCGCTGCCAGGGTATCTTTAACCAGGGGTATATTCAGGACACCGTTTACACCGTAGCCCTCACCACCGTATTCAACCGAGTCGCCCATTACAGAGAAACTGGCATCATAGGCTTCCGAGTCCGGTTTATTGGTAATGATGCGTACCGTACCGCTCATGGAACTGGCACCGAACAAGGTACCCTGCGGACCTTTGAGGATTTCGATTCTTTCAATATCATATGCACCCACATCAGGGGTTCGGTTACCGCCATCCTGAAAGTTCGCGCCGGTTATGACTGTTTCATCAAAATAAAGGCCAACAGTCCCTGCCCCTGCAGATTGGACTCCGCGGACAACCAGTTGCAGATCGCCGATACCGGATGTTTCATATTGCAAGGATGGCTCCAGACGAGAGATGTCTTCAAGAGAACGCAGGTTGTAGTCGTCAAGAATATCACCGGTGACAGCACGTATGGCAACCGGTATCTCCTGCACAGAGACATCGCCGCGCTTGGTCGCGGTCACGGTGATTTCTTCTATGGTCGTCTGGGCTGAAGCATCGGCCATGCAGATCGCGGGCAGAACGGTGCTGAACAGAGATTTATTGATG
>VYCZ01000389.1:1075-3284 GCA_009843675.1 Gammaproteobacteria bacterium
ACACAAAATTATCAATAATAAAAGTACGCCGGTATTGAAAACCGTCCAGAAAATGCGGGAGGAAACATAACATGAACGCAGAGAAACCCGGGACGACAACCCTTGCAGAACTTCAGGACAGCCACCATCCGGAACTGGTGCGGGCTGATATGCGCGCATTTATCGACTGGCTGAAGGAAAATGATGAGATTATTGTTGTCGGTGAAGCCGTGGACCCGCGCAACTTTGAGTTGTCCGCCATCGTCCAGCACAGCGAGAACGGTCCGAACAAGGCAGTATTGTTTGAAAACGTCAAGGGTTTCGACATACCGGTAGTGGCGAACCTGTACGGAACCGTTCACAGGACGGCCATGGCCCTGGGCGTAGTGCCCACGGATGAACAGATCAAAAAATATTACGACGACCCCCGCGGCAGTCCCGGCGCCCTGGCAGGCATGTCGGGCCGCAAGATGAACGGGTTTTCCATGGATCCACGCTCGCGCGCCGAACTTATCCTGATAAAGGAATTACTGATGGATGCCGACCGCCGCGCCTACCGGAAAGAAATGCCTTATGTCATGTCGTCTTCCGCGCCCTGCCAGGAAGTGGTGATCACGGAGAATATCGACGTGCTGGGCCTGTTGCCGGTGGTGTGGCACCTGAAGCAGGACGCCGGTCCGTACATCACGCCGGGAGGGCTGGTTCAGAAGGATCCGGACAACGGCCTGCTGAATATCGGTGTCAGGCGCCACATGGTGAGCCACGAACGTTACGCGCCGAACCAGATCGGCGTCCAGATCGGCACGCAGACGCCGGGCGGCAAGATCATCCAGAAATACCATGACCGGGGCGAACCCTGTCCGATGGCGATCTGCCTGGGCCCGGACCCGGCCACCCAGATTTTATCGACTTATTCGTCTCCCCATTACTGGATGGAACCCCCGTACAGCGAGTTCGATATGACCGGGGTAATCCGCAACAAGCCCTTGGAACTGGTGAAATGCAGGACCATCGACCTGGAAGTGCCCGCCAACACGGAAATAGTGATTGAAGGGTTGTCGCCGCCGCCGCCGGACAACAAGATCGATGAAGGTCCAATGATGGAGTTTACCGATTATTCGGGCACGGTGGTGGAGTCAATCCCTTACATGGAGGTTACCGCGATCACCCACAGGAACAACCCCATATTTCATACCTGCATGTCCGGTAACTCCGAAGAGCACCGGGTGGGTTGCATCTGGTCCTTCTTCGGCTATGAACAAATGGCGCTGGAACTGATCAGGAAGCAGTTTCCCCATGTGGTGGATATCGGCATTTATGCCGGTTCCCATGCGTTTCACGCGGTGGTTTCCATGAAGAAGACCTACGAAGGCGAGGACCGCCAGGTGCTCCAGTACCTGCTGGCGACCCAGTATTTCAAGTTCGTAACGGTAGTGGACGATGATATCGACCCTCACAACAGCGAACAGGTCGAATGGGCCAAGGCAACCCGCGCCGGGCGCCGGCCCGAGGATTACATAATCTCACCGCAGATGCCCACCTGGGAGATGGACCCGGAAATCGATACTCACTGGCGCGTGACCAAGCTCGGGATACTGGCGACCCGCGACATCGGCGAGTCCTACACACAACCCGCGCCGGAGCCGGCAATGATGGGGAAAATGCGCCCAATATTTGAGAAGTACGCGTACTGAAGCGGACGTATCAGGAATTAAAAATCGGGGACATTCTGGACGCCAGGCACCAGCGCCACTTTCTCAAACTCCTCACCGAAAGGCCGGGTGGCGTCGATGCCCATGACGGAATAACTGCCGTCGTCCGGGGCCGAGGGGTCAAGTTGCCACAGTGTCATGTTGGGCAGGATCATCACGTCTTTCTGCGCCTGCGCCCGGGTGCAGATCGCCCACATGACCTTGTCCATGTCATGGATGTCGATATCCTCGTCCACGACCACGGCCAGCTTGCTGCCCTGGGAACCGAGCAGCGTCGCCAGCACCTGCCTGGCCTCGTTCCTGGCATATTGCTTCATCGCCACAACGCACATCAGGCCAACACCCCCGGCGCCGTGAAAGTGGACACGCTTGATGCCGGCAAACTTGCGTTTCAGCATGGCGTAGCAGGAGGCTTCCATGGGGATCATTTTCAACACGTGGTTGTCCGTGGTCGGCACGCCGCTCATACCGGCAAGCAGGATCGGGTTGCGGCGGTGGGTGATGGCGCTCACTTCCAT
>VYCZ01000389.1:3294-4581 GCA_009843675.1 Gammaproteobacteria bacterium
ACGGACGCCGGGCGGCATCCTGCCTTCGATAATAATTTCCGCGCCGGCCGGCACTTCCAGTTCCACGGTCTGACATTTGACCACTTCCAGCGGTTCGCCCATCAGTGCGCCCGCCAATGTCAGTTCGTCAACGCCGTAACCCGCTTCCCACTGGGTCGCAACCAGGGCGCTTGGGGGCACTCCCAGGGCAATCGCAAGCTCCAGCGGTTCATCCAGCGCCTCCGCTTTCTTGTAGTGTACTCCCAGGTGGTGAGGCGGCGGCGATAACACGCCCAGGCGCCGTTTACCCAGTATCTGGTGGCGGTAGATGGATGCATTCTTGCCGCCGTCCTCCAAATCCCTGCTGATGGCTATCCCCAGGGTAATGAAGGGGCCGCCATCCAGTTCGCAATAGGTCGGAAACGGAAATGCGGTCAAGTCCGCCTCTTCACCCAGGCGTATCACCTCGTTGCACGGGCCCTGATCGATTACGTCGTGCTCCACCAGGTTGTTGATGGCATCCAGGTACTTCGAGTTGGCTACTTCTTCGGTTGTTTCCAGGGCTTCCAGCATCAAACGCCGGTTTGCAAACAGTCCCCCTGCCACCCGCATCTCGTGGCCCCTGATGTTCTCGAACAACAGGGCGGGGCCCTGATCGCCCATGTCCGAGGCCTTGCGCAGGTAGGCTGCCAGTTCATGTTCCGGCGCCACCTCTTCCCTGATCCTAACGAGGCTGCCGCTTCTCTCCAGGTGATCGAGAAAGTCACGCATATCCTTGAACGCCATTGCTTCTACCTCTTATTGCGGCCGCGCATCTTCCACCTGTACCCGGAAGCCGGAACGCACGTGGGGGAAATAATCCCAGACTGCCAGGTGCTGGGTGCAGCGGTTGTCCCAGAATGCCACCGAATGGGGTTCCCAACGAAACCTGACATGGAAATAAGAATCTTCGATCTGCTGGTATAGAAATTCGAGTATGTGCCGGCCCTCGCGCTCGCCCAGTTCGTTAATATGGCTGGTGAAACCGCGGTTGACATAAATGAGCTTACGCCCGGTCACGGGATGCACACGGATAACCGGATGAACCGCCTTGGGGTAGTTGCCGTGCGGGTCGAACCGGCCGAAAGCGAGCATGCCGTCATGGGTGGCGGTCAAACCTTCCAGGTAGTCCTTCATCCCGTCGGAGAGGGCCTCGTAGGCCGCGTACATGCTGGAAAATACAGTATCGCCCCCCATGGGCGGCAGCGTATGCAGGTAGAGAATGCTGCACATGGGCGGCACCTCGCCGCAGGACATATCGGAATGCCA
>VYCZ01000143.1:0-3787 GCA_009843675.1 Gammaproteobacteria bacterium
GCTTATAATATTTCAACCATGAATATCGATCTCAGCGGTAAACGCGCCCTGGTAACCGGCGCTTCCAGCGGCATCGGTGCTGCCATTGCCGAAGTCTTCGCGGCAGCGGGCGCGCGTGTCGCCGTTCATGCCCGAACCCTTGCAAAAGCGGAGGCGACCGTAGAGAGGATTAAGGCTGCCGGTGGGCGGGCGTTCGCAGTTGAAGCCGACCTGATAGAACCGTCGGCCATTGAAGCCATGTGCGATGCAGGCATCAAGGGTCTGGGCGGCGTCGACATCGTAATGAATAATGCCGGCCTGTACATCCCACAAGCGGTGGTGGAAGGTGACGGGGACACCTGGCGCGAGACCATGGCCGTCAACCTGGAAGCGCCCAGGCTCATAACCAGGATTACACTTCAAACCATGATTGATCAGGGCACGGGGGGAAGACAGTTATACATCTCATCAGTGAGCGCCATCATGGCCGAAGTCCTGGGCAGCGCCTATTGTGCGTCCAAGGCAGGACTGAACGCCCTGGTTCGATGCCTTGCTGTAGAGGTTGGCCAGTACGGAATAACCGCAAACAGCATCAACCCCGGCTGGGTGGATACGCCCATGGCGAGGAAGGCATTCGAGGATATGAAGGAAGAAGGCCAGTCCCTTGAAGACCTGGTTGAAGAGAGTATGAGAGATTATACCCTGGGAGTAGTCATCAAGCCGGCGGATATAGCCGCTATGGCGGCATATCTCGCCAGCGAGCATGGTCGTTGTATTACCGGTCAGGATATCAATATCTGCGCCGGCCTGAGTCTCGTGCGTTACGGGGACTGACCCCAAGCACTCTGTTCAAATATCACTCAGGCGCCTTGCCAGGTAACGCTGAAAATAAAACAGACAGGCTTCCTTGACGCTGAGTGGCCCGGCCTCTGCAAAGCGTGACCGGATGGTTTTTTGCAACCGCCAGGTGGCCTGGTAATCCTCCGGGTTGAGCACCTCGAAAAATTCCCTGTTGTAGCGGCTTAACTCGTCATTCATTTCATCTTCCGGCACCAAGGCGCCCATCATTACCCGGGTGCGATCGATGCCGAGCGGAAGAATCCGTTTCCAGAACACTATCCCCGGTGACGCATCGATGGTGCCGGATGGATAAATGACATAGGTCAGGGTCTCTTCCCTGTCCCCCGGTTCGATGTCTGCGCTCCAGCGCTCCATCAGGTCGGCATAGATCGGCGCCTGCGCGCGTACCAGGTCCATCATCAACGGCGTACGCAACAGGCTCCAGTCCCGTTCATCCTCGCCGCAGTGCGAGTCGTCACCGGGCATCCACGGTTGCAGGGTTTCCGGATGCAGGGTGCGATGATGGTGCGCCTCGGCATTGTTTTCCATGGTCAGTTTCCAGTTCCCCTCCCATATTTCGTCGTACATCGAGGAAATTCGCATCCTGTCGATGTGGTAGGGAGCCAACCGCTCACCCAGTTCCTGTAACCGCGGCCCCAGGGCCTCAGCACCGGGGTCGAGATTGACAAAAATGAAACCGAGCCAGGTTTCCAGCTTGAATTCCGGCAGCCGGCAGTTGTCCTTGTCCAGGATACGGCTTTCCGCCATGTTGGTCGCGCCCATTAATCTGCCGTCAAGCCGGTAGGTCCAGCCGTGGTAAGGGCAGGACAGCCTGGCCGCGTTTCCCTGTCCCATCATCACCTGCATATAGCGGTGGCGGCAGACGTTGGAAAGCGCGCGCAGGCGGTTGTCGGCGCCGCGCACGATGATCAGCGGTTCGCCGGCCAGTTCGATGGTGAAGTAATCGCCGGGATTTTTGGCTTCTTCTTCACGCCCGACGCAGATCCAGTCGCGGCGGAACAGGTGTTCGAGTTCAAGTTGGTAGAATTCTTCGGACAGGTATGCCTGGGGTGGCAGACCCCGCGCTTCCTCCAGGGGAGTGGAGAGCGACTGTGCCAGCGTGTCGATTAACAGGCGTGTAGCCGGTTGCATATGGGCCGGGGAACCTCGGATGTACTCAGGGTCTCCCTAATATACCGTATTCAGCGCCATGCTACCGGTTTGTCCGATACCAGCATGGTGATGTCCTCGAAGTCATCGCTCATTTCAAAATCGATAGTAGTGCCTTCTTCAACATACAGGATGTCGCCTGGGCCTATCGAGAAGCTTTCACCTCCATTGACATCGACTTTGGCAGAACCTTTGAGTACGAAGGCAAATTCGTCAAAGGGGTAGGTGAAGGTATGTTTACCGGATTCCTTGAAAGCGACGACTGCCCGTGTCTTGTCGGCTGACCGGTAGAAGATATGTTCACCACCGCCAAATTCCGGCGTCATTTCCCAATCAACTTCCCTCATGTTAAAGCGTAAGGCTCTAGGTGTACTCATGATTCTCTCCAGAATAAGTCGATTACTATCTATGAATTCATTATCTCCAGAACCTGCCGGGCCGCGCGATCACCGTGCTCGACTGCGCCAAACCACTCCTGAATACCCTTGTGTTCCGAGTGCCCGAAGGCAATACGTCCGAATGGCCTGGTAATAACCTGCTGCAGGGCCGGCTTGCCATTGTTGCCATGGAAGAATCCAGGGGTTGCAGCGACATAAGAGTGGCCCCAACGGTTCACTATAATCCCGGCGATATCTTTTTCATCATCGAAACCCAGCGAACCAAACATGGCCATCAGCTGTTGACGAACCGTTGCTTCGATATCGGCATAGCTTTTTGACATCAGTTCCCATCTTATTGCCGCCGCCTGTTCCCTTGCGGGTAATCCTGGTTTTGTAAACCCGGCATAAAAGGTCAGAACAACCGGCTTTTCAGGGTCGAGCGGAGGCTGGTTGTCGCCAAAAACCAATGGCCGCCTGATATTGCAAAACCCGCCAAGGCCATTGTCGGTGAAAAAATGACAGGCGCTCACTCCCAATTTTGCCATTGGTTTCCAGTTTCTTAGCGCTACATTGACGATCATGTTTGAGCCATGGACCAGTTGGCCGAAGGCATCTTCATGTTCGCCGGGCAAATCCTGAATAATATGCTTGTTCACCCAGCCGCCAATGGCTGAGACGACGCCTTTGGCCTTGACACGATAGATCTTGCCATCCTGTTGATAATAGACCGTAACGCTCCTTGCGCTGGCCGGGTCACCATCGTGGGCTACACGAACGGATGTGGAATTTAAACGGATTCTCACCGGGTTGTCCGGATCATCAAAATGTTCAAACTGGTAGGCTGAGTCATGAATCTCTTCAAAGCGCGTGCCCCCTGAAATCGCATTCGGCAACACCTGCTTCAGCATGAGACGATAGATTGCATCATTGCCTCCGGGGAACGAGAAAATACCGGCAATCTCATTGTCATCAGGAGGCACTCGATACAGCGATTTATCGCCGAAGCCCTTATCAAAGCCAGGTAACGCGGACATCATGGCGTAGCGGGCAGAAATTGAATCGCAACCCATCCCGGAGGTTGTGGAAAGGGTTATGGACAGCAGTTTGATTACACGGGGTTGAATATTGAGAGTATCTTCAAGATATTCCTGGTAGGTGATACTGTCCAGCCACGCCGACCAATCGTCTCCGGCTTTATTGACGCCGGTTCCCTCACGCAGGCGCTCCAGGTCTGCTTTCTCATCCGCCGAAAAAGCCGTGTTTGCATAAGCATTCTGACTTGCATCCTTATCCCAGTAGGATTCCTCCAGGTCGAAGGTTTCCTTGTCAAAGAAGTAACCTGCGGATGCCGCCTGTTCGGCAATCCCCAGCATGGGCAGGTAATTTGTCGGAGATAATCTTAAATCACCCTCGTAGCC
>VYCZ01000143.1:3797-4578 GCA_009843675.1 Gammaproteobacteria bacterium
CTCCAGGGCCTGGAATTCCGGATGACGGGGAATTCCCAGATCGTCAAATAACTCGTCATACCAGTCACCTTTAACGCCGGGAACCACGGTAAGGTTCGACCCTTGCGGACCGGTAATCTTATAGCCATCGACAATAAACTCGTTACGCTTTGCTTCCCCGCCCGGAAGGGCGTGGTTTTCCAGGATGAGGCAGGTTTGCCACGGCCCGGCTTCTTTCAGGAAGGTGCGTGCGGCCGACAAACCGGCAAAACCACCGCCGATTATGACAAGGTCGTAAGATTCTCCGGTGTTGACTGCGCCATTCAACAACCCGTCAATTTTGTTGTCACGTAACAGGTGGGCAGAGGCGGTCGTGCTTTCGGTGTTACCGTTTGCGCGGGCGTAATCGCCGACACCGGCATAGCCGTCCCACGGGTGAACCGTTTCAGTGTCAGGTTGTGCAGGGTTATCGCCCGCCCCGGCCTCTGCCAGAATGGGCGCCGGCATAGACAACAGTACTGCACCGGAACCGATCAGTGTTCCTTTGACGAAGTCCCTGCGGGTAATATCGCCGTCATACTCCTCCATCAAAAGTTATATCGGATGTTTCCACCAACCCAACGTTTGGGGGCAAAAACGTCCTCTCCGGAACCAAAGAACAGGCTCGCGTCAACCCCGAATGTTCGATAGACCTCATCGGTCAGGTTATTAACAAAAATAGCCGCGCTCCAGGTTTCATCACCGCTCGTGTAATCCAGTCTGGCATTAATAATGCCATAAGAATCTTCATTGGCCATTTCGG
>VYCZ01000194.1 GCA_009843675.1 Gammaproteobacteria bacterium
GGCAAGGGGATGCCGATGCGCGTGTCGGACTCCTCATTCAGGAAGTACCCGCCGATAATCCAGTTGAGTTTTCCGCCGGTATCCGAGAGCAACTGGAGTTCCTGGGTGAACAGTTCGGAAGAATCGTCCTGCCAGTAATTAACGAGATAAGCCTCGATACCATCACCGTCATTCAGCCATTCAAAGCTCATGTCACGCCATGCGCTGATTGATTTTACGGTCAGGCCGGGCGTTATATCCCAGGTAATTGTGCCGTTCACGCCAGTTTGCGATGCCTGGCCCGGGCTGGGCGCCCGCCAGTCCGGGAAGCCGGGCGTATCCAGTTCGTAGCCCTGTGATACGGTGAACAGGTCGCTACCGAGCGGGTTCGGGAAAGGCGCTCCGCCGAAATAAATCAGCGGGTCGGCTGTGTACTTATAAGGTGAAGCGATGCTGTCGTCCTCGTAGTTGTCTGCCGATACCAGGACGGTGAGCGTATCGGAAGGACGGAATTCCAGTTGTCCGCGTATGGCCCACAGGTCCTTGTCGTCCAGTTCGTCCAGGCCACTGCCGACCCCGGGGAAGATGTTGTCGGTGAAGCCGTCGCGATTGTGGCTCAGTCCGGACAGGCGAGCGCTGATGTTATCGCCGATAGGGCCGCTTATGGCGCCTTCCACGCGAATTTTGTCGTAATTGCCGTAGTCCGCGGAGATGTAGCCGTCAAACTCTTCAGTGGGCTTTCCGGTGATGAAATTGATTGCTCCGCCGGTCGCATTACGACCATAGAGCGTTCCTTGAGGGCCGCGCAGGATTTCCACCCGGTCCAGGTCGTACAGGTCGAATATGGCCACATTGGAACGGGACAGGTAAGCGCCATCAATGGATACTGCAACGCCCGGGTCGCCCGCGACGGTGAAATTCTCGGTGCCGATGCCGCGCATGACCACTTTACCTATTACGTCGCGCTGTATATTGAGACCGGGCGTGAAGCCGGTGAGTTGTTCGGAAGTTTCAACACCGGCCTGCGCCAGTTGTTCCCCCGTAAAAGCCGTGATGGAGATGGCAGTGTCCTGTAAACTGACTTCGCGTCTTTCCGCGGTGACCAGTATTTCTTCCAGCGCATCTTCCTGGGTGCTGGCCTGACCGGTCCATAAGGTGAGCAGGACCGGGACCACCATTATTTTAAGCAAGCGCGGGCTGTTGACTGCTTTAAGTGACTTGTACATTGTCTTGTACCCCCAGATATATTTCCCCCGTTCCAGAGGCAGATCCGGGCAGGTCGCCCGTAGATCTTTGTTTTTGACTTTCACCAATAAAAACCTTATGTTGTTTCCCATATATATGCAAGGTATAGTTCAAGTATATGTACGCTATTTGATGAGGAGTTGCCGGTTATCACTACAGATAATAAATCAGGAAGAAAGCAGGAAGACAGCCTGGTGAAGTCCGCGGTACGGGTAATGGAAATTCTGGAACTCTTTTCCTCGATGAAGATTCCCCTGACGGGCATGGATATCTCGCGCCGGCTGGGTTATCCCAAATCGAGTACGAATGCGATTCTGAAAAGCCTTGTCGCGTTGGGTTACCTCACCATTGACTCGGATACCCTCAAGTATATCCCGGCCTTTCGCATGGCATACCTGACGGACTGGGTACCGCACACGATGATTGACAAACGCGAGGCTGATAAACTGCTGGAACAGTTGCACGACCTGACCGGCGAGACGGTTACACTGTCCATGCGCAATGGAAGCAATATGCAATTTATAAAAGTGCTGCCTGGAAAATTTCCCATTTCACTGATCATTGCCAAGGGATATTCGGTGCCGATTTTCGGCACGTCGGTCGGCGCTGCCTACCTGTCTACAATGACCAACCCGGCTATCAATGAATTGTATAGCCGCTATCGCAATGCCGGCAAGGAACAGGGTATTGACGAGGAATTCCAGGCCGTGTGCGCTGACGTGGCCAGCGTGAGAAAACTGGGATATGCCAATTTATACAATCGCGTGCTGCCTGACACCGGTGCTATCGCCATGCCTCTGCACGATGGATACATCGAACATAACCTGGTCATCGGCGTCGGCGGGCTTGCAACCCGTATCCGCAGAATGGAAAAGGAAATCGTGAAAATGACCAAATCCGTTGTTGACAGTTACCGGAGATGGGCTGCCGGTCGGAATGTGAAACCCATAGGCCGGTCCCGCTCGTTATAAGCCAGATAAGGTATCCAAATGATGAAACAACCAGTAACAGACCTCCCCGCCAGGGGAATTTGTCTTGATTTGTACAGGACAATGGTTCGCGTGGCGGCGGCCGATGATGCCATTAAACGGGGATTGAGCGCAGGAGACATTCAGTTCCAGTATTATCCCTGTGGCGGACAGGAGGCTATTGCAGCCGGCATTGCCACAACCCTGTCGGACGAGGATTATTTACTGACGACCTACCGCGGCATCCACGATATCGTGGCCAAAGGGACGCCGATGCGTGAAATCATGGCGGAACTTTATGGCCGCATGAGCGGCACTTCCAAGGGTAAAGGCGGTCCGATGCACCTGTCCGACCCCTCTGCGGGATTGATGATGACGACGGGCATAGTGGGCTCAGGCCTGCCGGTCGCCAACGGTCTCGCCCTGGCTGCCGCCATGCGAGGCGAAGATCGTGTCACGGCGGTCTGTTTTGGGGACGGCGCATCCAGTATCGGCGCTTTTCACGAGGCGCTTAACCTGGCGGCCTTGTGGAATCTCCCGGTCATTTTCATCTGCCAGAACAACCAATATGCGGAGTACACTGCGTTGCAGGATTACACGCGCAACAAGGATATTGCCGGCCGGGCGGCCGCATACTCCATGCAGGGAGAGCAGGTGGACGGTACGGACCCGGTGGCAATGATGGAGGCGTTGACGGCTGCCGCAACACGGGCGCGCGGCGGTGATGGACCGACCCTGGTGGAAGCCGTATGCCATCGATTGCAGGGACATGCTTTCGGCGGAGAACTGACGCACATGGATCAGGAGGCACTGGCAACGGCTCTCGAAAACGCGCCGTTACCGACTTTTCGGCAACGGCTACTCAGCGCCGGTGTGGTTGAGGAGCGGGAACTGGACGGGATCGATACGGCAGCCCGGGCCGAGGTTGATGATGCGATTAGTTTTGCCCTGTCGGACAAACCTCCGGATCGGGAGGAGTTATTTATCGACGTGTTCGCCGACGCGGAGCAGATTCCGGGCCAGCGCGCAGGGACAACAATCAGCGCGCCGGAACCGGCAGGAGAGACCAGGAATATGACGTTCGGCGCTACGATCAACCATACCCTGGATCTTGCCCTGGGCCAGGATGACAGCGTATTCCTGCTAGGCGAGGATATTCACGACCCTGCGGGCGGAGTCGTCAAGGCTACCGCCGGATTGTCGACCAGGTACGGACTCGATCGGGTCCGACCTACGCCAATTGCGGAACAGGCTATCGTCGGGGCCGCCCTGGGGGCATCGATGGCAGGCATGAGACCCGTCGCCGAGATTATGATCAACGACTTTCTTGCAGTGTGCATGGACCAGGTGGCCAACCATGCGGCCAAGCTGCGCTACATGTCGGGTGGCCGCACCGGCGCGCCCCTCACAATAAGAACCATGACGGCAGGCAACGTCGGCAGTTTCGGCGCCCAGCACTCCCAGTCCCTGGAGGCATGGTTAACCCATTCGCCTGGATTGAAAGTGGTGTATCCTTCTACTCCGGCAGAAGCAAAGGGCTTGTTGTTGAGTTGCATCTATGACGATGACCCCTGTATTTTCTTTGAGAGCATGCGGCTGTATTTTAATTCCGGTCCGGTACCTGATGGAGATTACCGCATACCGCTGGGAACAGCTGACGTAAAGCGGCCGGGCGCTGATCTCACAATTCTGTGTTATGGGTGGATGGTGCCCGAAGCGCTCGCTGCTGCCGATGCGCTGAAGGATGAAGAAATCGATGCCGAAGTGCTGGACCTGCGCACCCTGGTGCCGTTGGACCAGGAGGCGATTCTGGCATCGGTAGCCAGGACAGGAAGGGCTGTTATTGCCCACTCAGCCGTAGAATTTTGTGGTTTTGGCGCGGAACTGGCTTCGCTTATACACCGGAACCTGCATAATGAACTGAAAGCGCCCGTAGCCCGTATAGGCGCAGCTTATGCGCCGGTGCCGTTTGCCCGGGAACTGGAAGAGCCTTACTTTCCTGATGCAAACAGGATAAAGATTGCTGCAGCAGGACTCTTTACAGACTGACCATCACCAGGAGATTGAACTTGGCGTCGATAACATTGCGTGTTCCAAAGATGGCGGTGTCCATGCAAAACGGGGTTCTCCTGGAGTGGTATGCGGATAATGGCAGTGAGGTTATCGAAGGACAGCCATTGTACTCGCTGGAGATAGAAAAAACTGCGGTGGACGTGGAAGCGCCTGCAACCGGCATACTCACATGTACCGGAGAGGAAGGAGAAACCTATCCCGTCGGCGCAGTAATCGGGGAGATTACAACCTCGTAGCAGTTCCCGCTGTATGCAGGGGTCAGAGTCTGAATGATCCCCACGAAATTAATCTGTCCATGGGTGGTCCT
>VYCZ01000022.1:0-2122 GCA_009843675.1 Gammaproteobacteria bacterium
TCTTTGAGGTAATATTTTTTTTGAACTTCCGTCGGATTACCTTGCTGTTGAACCATCCACGCTGATTCAATCTCATTAGAACATGCCAATATTAAAAAGCAAAACAAAATAACCAAACTGTGCCTCAACATTTATTCCACCTCATAAACCCTGAGGGTCCAACCTGCACTGTTTCCACTGGTTGCTGGCTGACGTGGAATGCTAATGCGCCACTGAACGCGATCATGATAGCGCGACGAAGCATTAAATATTTGGTCAGGCCCGCCACCGCCGAATCCGGTAGTAACAAACTCTTGATAAGCGGGTCTAGGATTACCATATATATCCAACGGAATAACCATTGGAACCATGTTTCCTTCTGAATCCAGAAATCGGTAATCCACTTCATATGTAAACGAGTCTACGCCTTGAGTATGGCTGTATGGCTCCACTTTAATTTCTTTTCCGCCTTCGAAGACTAAACTATCGCCGCGCCCATGTACTTCCCCGACTTGTCTTGTGCGTTCGTTATCTGCCTGTTTTCGCTTGTTTGATAACTCATTATTAAACAACTGCGCCATGGCCGCGGTCAAGGCCCCGTTGGCGAACTTCCCGCCCGTGACCCGTGAGACCGTGCCGCCCACTATCGCGGCTATGGTGGTGCGCCCCAGCACCGCCGGGGCGCTGCCGTCCCGGTAGGAGAACCGCCCCAGCACCGCCTTGGACAGCCCCGCCGCCAGGAACCCGTGCCCGAACTGCCCGCCCTGCAACTCCGCCAGGATGCCCCCGGTGATGCCGTGGGTCAGAACATGGCCGAGGCCCCCTTCGGCCAACCCGGTCACGGCCGTGAAGTGCTCCCCTATCCCGTAGAACGCGGCCGCGCTGACGCCCCCGAACAGGGCGCCCTTGAGCGAGCCGGTGGCAATGCCCCCGGTGATGAACCCGAAGCCAGCGGCGCCGGCCCAGGAGTTGAACACCAGGCCCGGCATCCCCGGCAGGGCCAACAGGGCAATGCTCAGGAACGGGGCAACATCCCCGAGCGCCCTGTTCAGTCCCTTGAACACCTTCTTGAACAGCTTGCCGATAAAATACCCCGTGGGGTCGGTATGGGTTAACGGGTTATTGAGCACATAGCTGTACCGGTTCCGGCCCTGGGTATAGTCCGGGAACTGTATTACTGGGTCGGGTTGCAGGAACCTCCCCAGCGTCGGGTCGTAGATACGCCCGTTCATGTGGACAATCCCCGCCGCATCGAGCATCTCGTGGCCGGTGAAGCCGCGCGCGGTGAGGCGGGTATGCAGGGGGCTGGTGAGGGTCAGTTGGGCCAATACACCGGCATCGTCCGGGTTCCGGCGCTGGCCCCAGGCATCGAAGCGGAAGGACTGGAGAACGCTGCCGGCCTCATCAATGATACGGGACAGGCTGCCCAGGTGGTCGGTGAGCAGGTAGCGGGCGCGCTCCCCGGTGCGGGCCTCTGCCGTCACATTGCCGTTGGCATCGTAGGTGTAGTTAAGGTTCCCGGCCCGGGTCACTGCATGGGGGCGGGCCGAGCCGTAGGTGTAATCGCCCACTCCGCCTTTCTTGGTGATATTCCCCAGGGCATCGTAGCTGAGGTATTCATCGAAGCTCACGTCGCCCACCTGCCAGGCGCGCCGGCTGACATTCTCCAGTAGGTCCCAGTAGGTGCGGCCCTGCTGCAGCAAGATCCAGTCGGTATTGTCCCTGTCGATGGCCGTAATGCGCCCGGTGGCGGACTCTATGCTGCGCGCGGTGGTGACGGCGTCGCCGCTCAGTGTTTCCCTGGTAACCTGCCCGCAGGCGTTCTGAGAAGCATGGACGTCTTACAGCCTGGATATTGCGGGTAAAAAGGGGCGTTTAAGGGCAGATAACAGGAAAAAATGACGCATAACCTCAATGAAAACAATTAGTTAATCAGGTCCGACTCCCTCCCTCTTCCTTCCCTGCGTCCCTGTACACATTTCCCTTCTTCCTGTCATTAGCAGAGTGTGCATTGTGCGACTTGACCCCGTTTCCTGCGTTTCCTGTTGAACCCCTCATGGTGGCAAGGATGTTCCGACCTCGTTGTATTGTGAACTACTCTTTACTAAGAAGGGTGCGCAGATATATCGGGCAGAACTCAAGA
>VYCZ01000022.1:2132-4548 GCA_009843675.1 Gammaproteobacteria bacterium
TCATCAGCCAACCGGTTCACTTCTCCAGCAGCCATATGCCTGGAATCATACAACTTCAAAAAAAACCTGGTTCCGATAGCAGAATTGCCTGCCGATATTACAATATCACCCCTCACCTGCAATGAAATCTGAAATGCATCCATGCCTGATGAGATGAACTTCATTTTTTCCCGATCACTTTCCTTTGCTTCCAGGTTCAACTGCCCGGCCATGTCATGGATGAATAATGCCATATCGTTTATCTTGTCCAGTTGCGGTTCGAATGGGGCTTCATAGGTCGCACAGGGTTTTTTGTAGCCGCCGCATGCAAGCAGACTCATAGCCAGTAAACAGGCAACTGCTCTTAACCTCTTTGCAGCGATCTTTAAATCGTTACGCGACATCGTCAGTCAATAGTCCGCATGCCTCTACACCACCGCATGGGTCGCCTTCAGCAAGATGTCCATCCTCTCATGACGACAAGTCCCTATTCACAAATGGAAGAGTCATGCGGGTCTTTCGAGCAGAACTCAAGGCCAAAGCGCGCCTCCAGCCCGCCCTTGAGTTCTCCGGTCAGCCGGTCCAGTTCGACAACCGGAAGGTGACCGTAGTCTACTACCATCATTGAAAGGATAATCCCCGGGCCCATATTGCCTATCGATATAACTCCATCATCCTCAATCAGCAACAAAATATAGAATGCATCCTGCCCCTTCGACAGAAACTTCGCCCCGCCTCTATCCTCTTGTTCCGTCTCTAGGTTCCACCTATCCGCAACCTCGTAGATAAACCGCACCACTTCGTTAATCGTTTCCACCTGTGGGTCGAATGGCGCATTATATAACGCGTAAGGCTCTTTATAGCTGCTCTCACAGCCAAGCAGGCTCAAAGCCAGCACTAGGGTGGCTATTCTTGACACCATCGGCGCTATCTCCCATACTGTCTTACAACATCTTCCACATCTGGCCGGAACATCCTGATACCCAGCCGGTTGTTGATACCAGGGAACCTTCCGGCTCCCTCACCAATGACGTCATAGTATAAGACATTATCCTCGAAGTGAACCCTGTGGGTTACGCTGCCGGGATGGAAAAAATGGCCTTCCCGTGTGTAGTTGATGCTTTCCCTGACTCCCGGAAATTCCTCATGTCTAATCGGATTACCGCCGGGCAGGTTATGAGGCCCGACTGTCAGGTCATCATCAGTAAACGGGATATCATTCCTGTTGACATGACCGTAAACCTTGTCTGCGTATTCTATCGAGCATACACCGTCCCGACGGCATATCATTCCACGAATCTGGTAATAATGCTTGCCATCTTTATTCACCCTTGAAGTCACCTCAATGCTTTTCTGCACAGCCTGATGTTCCAACTCATTATAGATAAACGCAAACGCCGCCGTGGTGGCCCCGTTGGCAAACTTCCCACCGGTGACTTCGCTCACCGTCCCGGCGCTGACCACACTCGCCACAAACTGTGCCTCCACACTCCAGCCCTTAACCTCACCAATGCGTCCCACACCAAAGGCTACCGCCGCCGACAAGAACCCATGTCCGAACTCCCCGCCCTGTAATTCCGTCAGCACCCCGCCGGTCAGGGCATGGGCGCCCCAATGTGCCGGCCCGCCCACTGCCTCGATGGCCTGAAAGTAATCCCCAACCGCGGTAAACGCCTGCGCCGACACATAGGCAAACAGGCCGGCCTTGAATGACCGGTTCAATGATGCGCCGCCCGCATAGGCATTCCCGGCCGTCGCAGTGGCGCAGAGCACGGCATTGCCGCTCAGGCAATGGCCCAGGGTGAAGAACTGGCGCAACACCGGCACCTTGATGGACAGGAACTCTCCCAGGATACCGTTAATCAGTCCCCCGATCACTTTCCGGAACAGCTTGCCGATAAAATATCCCGTGGGGTCGGTATAGGCCAGGGGATTGTTCAGCACATAACTGTACCGGTTCCGGCCCTGGGTATAGTCCGGGAACTGTATTACTGGGTCGGGTTGCAGGAACCTCCCCAGCGTCGGGTCGTAGATACGCCCGTTCATGTGGACAATCCCCGCCGCATCGAGCATCTCGTGGCCGGTGAAGCCGCGCGCGGTGAGGCGGGTATGCAGGGGGCTGGTGAGGGTCAGTTGGGCCAATACACCGGCATCGTCGGGATTCCGGCGCTGGCCCCAGGCATCGAAGTAGCCGGTCTGCTCGTGGGTCCGGCGGCCGTCCTTATCGAGGTCCTGGGTAATGAGCACGGTGCCGCCGGCCAGGTAGCGTTTGTACGCGCTGCTGCCGTCCGGGGCGATGACGTGCTCCACGTTGCCGAGGCAGGGCCTGTTAACACTAAATATGATATACTCTGTCTTCCTATTTTACATCAGGTGGAGACGCATGCAGATCACACAGCAACAATACGAACAGGTTCAGGACTTGCTGCCGCGCCAG
>VYCZ01000080.1 GCA_009843675.1 Gammaproteobacteria bacterium
CCTGGGGCTTGGTGGTCCACATGTTGGAGCAGGTATCATCACCGTCACGATGGTACATGCCCCCGGCGCCGCAGATGAGATTCTCCATCATCATGGTGATGAAATAATTGCCTTCCTTGTCTTCGCCATAGAGCATCGGGTTATTAAAGGCGTTACTGCCGCAGGCCATTGCCTCTTCCTTTTCATCCGAACACAAATAGAGCTGGCTGATGCAATCCAGCACACAACCGATGGTCACGTAACCGGCGCCCGCAGGCGTATTGATCGAAACCGGCGCATCATCCGTGGGGTTGACGACCGTGCCGTGTGGAAGCACCCAGTCAATCACTCCCCACAACCCGTAATTCCATGGAATATCATGGGCCAGCATCATAAGAAAGGGGCACTCGGCATTGCTCTTTGCGCCGGGCAACGCCACGTTCTGGGCCCCTTTTGACTGTGGCGACGACCCGGTGAAATCCAATTTTATGGTGTCGCCTTTTTTTATCAGGTTACACCTGACTGCCAGTGCGCCTTCACTCTCAATAACCGATTCGAAATAGTGAACGGCCGAGAACTCACCATCAGGCAGCTTCCTCAGCCTCTGGCGGATGCGTTGTTCCGAATATCTCGGCAATTCTTCGAAGATCGCCATCACCTTGTCGAAGCCGAATTCCCTGACGGTATCCAGCAGGCGTTTCTCCGCGGCGTTGTTGGCAGCCATGCGCGCCCGTAATTCCAGCACCAGGAGTTCCGGCTGGCGCGTCATGTTCTTGATGGTCGTTTCGATATCCTTGCGGATAGCCCCCCCTTCACACACCTTGAGACCCCACATGCTCAACCCTTCCTGCACGCGCTCGCGGGCATCAATCTGCACGCCCCCGATATTGATGCCGCCCACGTCCATGTTGTGTCCGGCAGTATTCAGCCAGGCAAACCGTTTGCCCTCCCAGAACACAGGTTTCAACACCTGGATGTCCATCAGGTGTACCGCCGCTATTTCGGTGCAGTTCAATACGAATTGGTCACCTTCAAAGATACCTGGATTGTCCTCATACTCACTGGAGATATAACGCCCGGCTTCCTCAAGGCACTGGGTCCATTCGACAATGCCGCCGCCTACCATGATGGTGTCGCCGTTTGCGTTCAGGATAGCCTCTTGATGGTCGCCCGCGTGCGTGATGAGGGGGTTAACGGAGACGCGCGCCATGGTGTAATAGGCTTCATTGACAATTTCCTCCAGGCGGTGCCGGAGAATTTCAAATGTGACCGGGTCCAGCTTCGTATTCATCTTCTCAACCCTCTGTACTCACGAGTTCGATATTCTTAAAACCGTCCAGTGCGGCGTCGTAGCCCGGCGGCACCACGATCGTGGTCTCATCGGCCTCTATGATTGCAGGACCGTTCACTTCATTACCGGGCTGCAGTTTTGCAAAGTCAAACAGGGGCGTTTCCACAAACCCCGCACCCTTGAAATACGCCTGCCTGCTTCCCTTGGCGCCGCCGCCAGAGTCCTTGCGCGCCATGGGTGCAGGACTTGGGGCAAAATCGTGTACGAGTCCCTCCCCTTTAATCATGTAGGAAGAGATCACGCGCCCGGCTTCGGGATATGCCGCTCCGGCGCCGTACAGGTCCGTATACGCCCGGTCGAACAGACCCCCCAGCCCGGCCGCATCCTCTTCCGTGTATTCTTCCTTTAACGGGATCGTCATATTGACGGTATTGATCTGCAGCAGGTATTTCATGTCCAGCGATACCTGGATGTCCATGTTCCCGGGATGTGCGCCGCCCTCGGCGAGTTCCCGTTTCACCCTTTGATGCAATTCGCCGATATTGTCGTTCAATACCTGCGCAGTTACCGGCAAAGTGCGGTAGTCATACTTGATATAGGTATGTCCGATGGGCGAGGTCGCCAGGCCCAGTGCCGAATAGACGGAGGATGAGGCGGGAATGATGGCTTTCCGGGCGCCCAGCGCCGCACCCATATAGGCCACGTGCACGGGGCCTGCCCCGCCGAAACTGAAGATTACGTAGTTGCCGATATCCACGCCGCGCCGCACCGTCATACCCATGATCAGGTCCGACATGTGCGAGTTGATGATTTCATAGGCGCCCTGGGCCACCTCCACCACGTCCATGTCCAGAACGGCAGCCACCCTGTTGAATGCCTCCCGGGATCGTTCCGGTTGCAGTGCCATGCGGCCGCCGTTGAAGTATTCCGGATTGATATAACCCAGGATCACCGCGGCGTCGGTCATGGTGGGCTGCTCGCCGCCGAACCCGTAACAGGCCGGCCCCGGATTGGAACCCGCACTCTGCGGCCCCACGTGCAGCGTTTTCAGTTCCTGGTCGGCATGGACGATGGTGCCTCCGCCCGCGCCGATGGACACGATGTCCAGCGTCGGATACAGGGTACTGAATTTCTCGATACGCGGTTCACGGTTGAAGGTTTCCTTTCCATTGGTAACAAGGCTTACGTCAAAAGTCGTGCCGCCGACGTCGGTCGAGATGATGTTATCGTAACCCAGGATGCGGCCGAATGTCTGCGTTGCTTTTACCCCGCCTGCCGGCCCGGAGTGGACAGTGGCGACCGGCAGCACGGAGTCCGAATACGCGATCCCGCCATCGGCTTTCATCAGCAATAGTCTCGGCTTCAACCCCTTTTCCCGGAGGAACCCGGACACGGATTTCATATAACCCAGGGTTGCCGGTCCCACATAAGCATCCAGCACCGTGGTGATGAAACGCTCGTATTCCCCTTCCAGCGGCACCACTTCACAGGATGTGCAGCTATACAGGTCCGGGTACAATTCCTGGACAATCTCCTTAGTTCTCAATTCGTGCCCGTTATCGACGAACGACCACAAAAAGCAGATTGCGATACTCTCAGCGCCCTGCTCAACGAGTTCCGTTACTGACTTGCGCACGTCGTCTTCATTCAACGGAACCACTTCGCTGCCGGCATAATCCACCCGTTCGCGTATTTCCCTGATCAGCGTCTTGGGGACGAGCGGCGCCGGTTTTATGGTGGTCGCCATGTGCTTGGTCTCGGCTTCCGACAGGCCGGTCCAGCGTGACAACCCGCGTGCTATGTGAATGGTGTCACGGGCGCCCTTCGTGGTTAACATGCCTACCTTCGCGCCGCTGCGCGTGGCGATGGCATTGGTGCCTATCGTGGTGCCGTAGGCAAACGCGACACAGTTGCCCAGCAATTGCTCCAGGCTGATTGAGAGTTTTTCCGCCGCAACAGCCAGCGACAGACCGACACCTTCGGAAAAATCGTGGTAGGTGGTAAGATGTTTGCCGGTTGTTATGCTGCCTGCTTCATCCAGAACGACCGCATCCGTGAAGGTCCCGCCCGTATCGACTCCTATTTTGTAATGCATTTATCGCTCCTACGGAGGCGGAATATTGTGCGGGTAGGACTCCGGGTCAAGATTTGTGAGGTTTGCCCATGATTGGCGCATGCCGTGATTTATAACCGTTTCAGGTTCACAATCACGCCACGTGAACGAGCAGTCCAGACAGTGCCATACTGTCCAGACAACAGTGCCGCCACCCACTCCCGTGTACTCCTCCCTGCAACGCTCACTGCCGGCATTACATCGGGGACACTGGATGATGGGCTGTCCCATGCTTCTGCGCAGCCTTTACCTGGTGAGTGATCCGAAATATCAATCAGTCGAAATGGTAGCTCGCCGTCACCCCATAAGTCGGGTCCGAATAATTACCGGTACACAGCAAGGATTCCGCCAAGCCCTGCAGACTGACCAGACCGGCGCAATATTTCTCGCCGGTTAAATTCTTGCCCCAGACGGCAATTTCAAACTGTTCATTCGGTCCGAATGCGTAAGCCCCGCGTGCATCCAGGTTCCACCAGCTTTCCTGGCTGAGGTAGGGTTCGTTTGCCAGGCTGTAGGTTACATTGTCCTTGTAGTTCCAGTTAGTCTGTAACGAGAGAGTGCCGTTGCCTACCTGAATCTCTTTCCTGACCAGACCATTGAATGTAAAGTCGGGCGCATTGGGGAGATCATTGCCTTTCCGGACGCCGATAATCCCGCCCGGATCGTCAATCTCGGCATTGCTGAGGCCTATGCCGCCTGCGATGTACAACCCCTCCGCCGGCACCCATTGCACCTCGATCTCCCCGCCGATATTGCTGCTTTCCGGCACGTTGAGCAGCCGGGGGATCACTTCACCGAATTCCGGAAAGAGTATCGGTTGAAATGACTGCAGGTCCGTCCAGTCGTAATAAAATCCCGCCGCGTTGAGGTTCAGCGCGCCGTCCATCCAGCTTGATTTGAAGCCTATCTCGTAAGCCCATAAGACTTCCGGATCCACGCTTTCCGCCGCAGTGCCTGTGAAGGCCGCCAAGGCCGCGAGGCTGAAACCGCCGCCCTTGAAGCCGCGGGAAACACTGCCGTAAACAAGCAGGTCATCGTTTACCTGCCAGTCCAGCGCGAAACGCGCGCCCCATTCTTCGGATGCCGAATCGAGGGTTTCCACAGGGGGAAAGAATACCCCGGGCAGCGTGGGGATCAGGTCAAACCCCAGGAA
>VYCZ01000042.1 GCA_009843675.1 Gammaproteobacteria bacterium
GCTCGCTTGGCGCGGCAGGATGGTAGTCATCGGTTTTGCCGCGGGCCGGATACCCGTTATCAAGGCCAATTACCTGCTGTTGAAAAACATTGAAGTTAGCGGGTTGCAGGTAAGCGATTACCGCAAGCAGACCCCGGACATCATGCAGGAATGCTTTAATGAGATATTCTCACTGTTTGAGGCAGGTAGAATCAAACCGGCCCCAATCACCCGGTATCCACTGGAAGATTACCGGTCGGCGCTCACACTGGTGCGAGACCGAACAGCGCATGGGCGGCTCGTCCTGACAGTAGAGTAAGAGGGGGTCCGGGCCGTCAAGGAGTGGTGTTAATCTGAAAAAGCGCTCTCCAGGTCTGCAATGAATTGATCGATATGCTCCCCGGTCGTATCCCAGGAACACATTAGACGCGCCCCTGTTTCACCGATGACGATATGGTAATTCCAGCCTTTAGCGCGCATTGACCGGTGCACGGCATCGGGGAAGCTGACAAACACGGCATTGCTCTCGACCGGCGCCAACAGTTCGGTTTGGGCAAATTGTTCCAGTCCCGCGGCCAGCCTGGCTGCGCACCGGTTTGCATGCCTGGCGTGTTTCAGCCAAGCCCCGTTCTCCAGCAGGCCCACCCAGGGGGCGCAGAGAAAGCGCATCTTTGATGCCACGTGACCGGCCTGTTTACAGCGGTGCCCGAAATCGTCGGACAGGGATTTATCGAAAAAAACAATAGCTTCCCCGACCGGTAGCGCCAGTTTCGTCGCCCCGAAGGAAAGCACGTCCACCCCCGCCTGCCAGGTCATCTCTTTGGGGCGTACTTCAAGTGCGGCAACGGCATTGGCAAACCTGGCACCGTCCATGTGAAAGTGGAGATTATTATCTTTAGCCACCTTGCCGATGGCCGTGATCTCATCCACCGTGTATACGGTACCCGTTTCCGTTGATTGCGTGATGGATATCGCCTTATGTAGCTGGTAGTGAAAATCGTAAGGTTGTTGCAAGACACGTTCGATATCACCGGGCTGAATTTTCCCGGCAGCGCCATCCAGGACTTCCATCCCCGCGCCTCCGGAGAAAAAAGCCGGACCGCCGCATTCGGCGGTAGCGATATGGGATTGTCTGTGGCAGATGATCTTGTGCTGCGGGCGGCAGATGCCGGCCAGGGACAGGGAATTGGCCGCAGTGCCGGTGAACACGAAATACACGTCGCAGTCTGTTTCGAATACATCGCGTATGCAGTCCGAGGCCCGTGCAGTCCATTCATCCTCGCCGTAGGCGGCAGCGAATCCCCGGTTGGCAGCAGCAAGAGCGTCCCAGGCCTCGGGGATTATCCCTGCGGTGTTGTCGCTGGCAAAGTGGTACTTCATATTCATGAGTAAAGCGCCTGTATCGACTGATCATAGGGACTGCGCAAAATACCCCGTTCGGTGATGATGCCCGTTATCAGGTCACTGGGCGTGACATCGAAGGCCGGGTTGCCGGCCTTCACGTTATCCGGCGCAGTCCGGTGTCCGCCCCAGTGGGTGACCTCATCCGGCGCCCGCTCTTCTATCGGGATGTCCTTGCCGCTTGCCGCATGCAGGTCGATGCTTGAGTAGGGAATGGCGACATAGAACGGGATGTTGAAATGGCGCGCCAGGATGGCAAGCCCCAGGGTGCCGATCTTGTTGGCGGCATCGCCGTTCGCGGCAACCCGGTCAGAACCGGTGATGACCAGGTCGATTTTGCCCTGCGCCATCATGGTTGCGGCCATGTTGTCGCAGATCAGGGTAACGTCGATACCGGCTTGCAGCAGTTCCCATGATGTCAGGCGCGCGCCCTGCAGCAGGGGCCGGGTCTCATCCACGAACACCCTGAAATCGGTGCCCTCCCGGTGGGCCAGGTACATGGGTGCAGTAGCTGTTCCCAGTTCGGAGGTGGCCAGCAACCCGGCATTGCAATGGGTGAGTATGCCCATGCCTTGCTTGATCAACGGTTTGCCGGCAGCGCCGATATCCCGGCACATGCGCCGGTCTTCATCATGGATGCGGATTGCCTCGGAAAGCAGTTCCGTGTGCATCTCTTCCGGTCCGGCGCCGGTCATTTTCAGGACATGCTTTACCTGCCGGCGCAGGGCCCAGCGCAGGTTTACCCCTGTCGGGCGTGCAGCTTCCAGGTAAGCAGCCTCTTTGTGCATTTCGGCGATGAATGACTCCCGGTCCAGGTGCAGCTTGTCGCGCAGCGCGACGACCAGGCCATAGGCCCCGGCGATACCGATTGCCGGGGCGCCGCGTACCTTTAGCTGCTTTATTGAAGCGCAGACCTGGGCGGCGGAACTTTGCCGTTCTTCTATGATCTCCCCAGGCAAACGGGTCTGGTCAAGCAGGTATAATTCTCCGTCCTGCCAGCGCACCGGCTGAATGGAAGAGGGAGTGGAATGAGTTGCTGCAGTCACCTTGTGTTCAGCTTCCGGTGAAATGGGGTTCCCGTTTTTCCAGGAATGCCGTAATGCCTTCCTTGCAGTCGGCGCTGTCGAAACACAGGCACTGCAGGGCAGCTTCGGCGCTGATAGCGTCTGCATAACTCAGTGTCGGGGCCTGGCGCATCATTTTTTTGGTGCGCGCCAGCGCCAGCGGCGCTTTGCCGGTGAGCCTGGTAGCCCACTCCCTTGCGGTTGCCATGAGTTCGTCATCGGCCGTTATCTTGTTGACCAGCCCCAGTTCCTTGCAGCGCACGGCAGGCATGCGCTCGTTTTCAACCGCCATTTCATAGGCGTTCACATGACCCATGGCGCGGGCCAGCAGCCAGGTTGAACCGCCGTCGGGGATAAGACCGATGCTGCTGAACGGCGAGAGCAGGAACGCGCTTTCTCCCATGACCGACAGGTCACAGACCAGGGCGTAGGACAAACCGATGCCTGCCGCAAACCCGTTTATGGCGCTGATCACGGGTTTTTCCATCTCTGCTATGTCAGCCAGGCTGGGCCTGTATTCGTTATTCAGGATCTGTTCGACTTCCGCTCCGGTCTTGAATCCGGCTTTCAAATCCGCCCCGGCGCTGAAGCAGCGGCCGGCGCCGGTGAGAATGACGGTGCGGATCGCCCTGTCCTCACGGGCCTGAGCGGTCGCAGCAGCCAGGTCAGCCCGCATATCCTCGTTGAATGAGTTCAATGAAGCGGGTCGATTAAGCGTGATCGTGGCAACAGCCCCCTCGGTCTCGTATAAAACGCTATCGGTCATGTTACAATCTCCTGTCCAAGAGGTTCTTATTATTCACGAACCAGGCATTGAGTCCAGCGTATCACGCAATATGCTCGCAGATTGATACAAGAGATCAAAAAGAGTGGAACCGCCCCCCAAGACTGACCCGTTGTTACTGACGCCCGGACCGCTGACCACCTCCGCAACCGTCAAACAGGCCATGCTTCACGATTACGGTTCGCGGGATATCCGTTTCATTGAAATGAATCGGCGGATCTGCGCCGGACTGCTTTCCTTGTGTGATGCCGGTGAGACGCATTTGTGTATCCCCTTACAGGGCAGCGGTTCGTTTGCGGTAGAGGCCATGATAGCCAACCAGTTGCCCCGGGATGGAAAACTGCTCAACTTGGTCAACGGCGCCTACGGGCATCGCATCACCGAAATCTGCCGTTACCTGGGCAGGGAGGTCAGTGTGCTTGAAACGGGAGAGGATCAGCCGGTAGACCCGGCCGATCTGGCCCGGGTCCTGGAAAGCGACGCCGGGATCACGCATGTCACGGTCGTGTATTGCGAAACCACCTCAGGCATATTGAACCCTGTTCCGGATATAGCGCAGGTAGTTGCAAATCACGGCCGCAGTTTATTGATCGACGCCATGAGCGCATTCGGCGCATTGCCGTTGAGCGCCTCCAATGTCCCGTTTGCCGCCCTCGCCGGTTCCGCCAACAAGTGTCTGGAGAGTGTGCCCGGACTGGGGTTTGTCATTGCGGACAAGGCCTCGTTCCCCGCCACCGAGGGCAATGCCCATTCGTTAAGCCTGGACCTGTATAAGCAATGGCATTACATGAATGAAACCGGCCAATGGCGGTTTACCCCGCCCACTCACTGTCTGCTGGCGCTGGATACGGCTTTGCAGGAACTCGAACGGGAGGGCGGTATTCCAGCAAGGGGCAGGCGTTACCAGGAAAACTGCCGGGTGCTCGTGAACGGGATGCGGGAACTCGGCTTCGAGACCCTGTTGCCTGACGGGTTGCAGGCGCCTGTGATCGTGACGTTCCTGATGCCGGAGAATGAAGTGTTTAGTTTCACCGGGTTTTATCGTCGGTTGAGCGATCTGGGTTTTGTTATTTATCCGGGCAAACTGACGGACAGGGACAGTTTCAGGATTGGTTGCATCGGGAGCTTCGGGGCGGACGAGATGCGCGCGGCAGTCGCGGCAGTAAAGCAGGTGTTGCAGACGATGGGCATCAGAAATTTGGGGTCAGAGTAAAAATTCTTCGAATTTCTTACTCTGACCCCGGATATTTTTCCCAAGTTTAGCTGCCTTTTTATACTTGTGTTGTGTTT
>VYCZ01000437.1:0-698 GCA_009843675.1 Gammaproteobacteria bacterium
CCGCGTGATGAACCAGACACCCAGCGCGGGCGCCTTGTCGGAGTCTGCCACTCCCTGCACCAGCGCGAGCGCACTCGCCACTGCACATTTCACATCTGCCGCCATTTCCCCGGTCATCGCCTGTGGGCCGTGGCCATCGAGTCCAACCAGGTGTACTACACCATTGAACGGCACATCCGCCGGCAGCCCCGCGATCAGTCTTTGCCATGATTCACGTTGCGCCGGTTCCACGGCGGCCGGGAAAACACCGGAACCGGCCGCTACCGGCGTACCGTTTTCCGGCGTCTCACTGCCCGCCAGTATGACCGTCTGGTTGCGTGCCGCCAGGTCCGCTGCGAGTTGCTGCGCCAATCCATCCTGGTCCGCCGCCAGAACCCACGCGCCCGGAGCCTCTTTTACCTGGGCCGGACCCTGGGCCACGATCACGCCCTTGTCCGGCATCCTGTCCGTATCGGACTCGTCCACCCCCAGTACCACGGCTTCCGTAAAACCCGCGTCACCCAGGGCCTGTCGCCATACTGCCGGGTTCGCGAGGGCGTGATGCGGGCGGTAGTCATCGGCAAAACGCCACCAGCCATCCAGTTGCCCGAAGGTCAGGTCCATCCAGCCCAGGCCGCTGAGGTTCTCCAGCGCCACCAGTTGTGCCGCCGGCGCCATGAGGTCCAGGCAGTGCCCCAGCGTCTCGCCCAGGTAGCGAG
>VYCZ01000437.1:708-1527 GCA_009843675.1 Gammaproteobacteria bacterium
CGCGTGCAGGACGTTGGACGCGATCAGCAGGTCGTAGCCATGAGAATCGAAACCCTGGGCGACGGGGTCTTTCTCGATATCCAGCGGACGGTACTCGATGCATCCGCCGCCGTCGCCGAAGCGCGCCTCCGCTTCCGCGAAGAAACCTGCGGAGATATCCGTGTAGGTATAATCGAACCTTCCCTCCGGCAGTTCCGGCAGGACGGTGTTGGTCGCCGATCCGGTGCCTGCCCCGATCTCCAGCACCCGCAGCCGCCGTCCTTCGGGCAACCCGGCTACCAGCGATCGGACTGCATCTCCAAGCAGGCGGTTGGCGGCGCGCGCCACCGGCGCTTTCAGGTACAGGTCGGCCGCGGTGGGCTCGCCGCTGCTGAACAGGAGGGTCAGTGGGTCGGCCTTGCCGCGCAGCACGTCCCCCAGGGCGCTGCCGGAGCGCCGGAACAGCCCAATCTCGGTCTGGCCGTGCGCATACAGGCCGGCCATCCGGTCGGCGGACTCGTCGGGAGTCTCCTGCATGTCTTCCGGCAACGGCTCTTCAGGGCCCAGGAGTACGGTGAAACCAGCGTCCGTCTCCGCCACTACCCCGGATCTGGCCAGCATTTCGAACATGCGGCGGAACAGGCGCCTGTGTTCCTCGATAACATTTAATTGTTGCCGCAACGCCTCCGGGTCCACGGTTTCGCCTGCCACGCGTTGCCAGCCCAGTTCTTCCAGGGTTGCCAGCGCGCGCCTGCGCGACCACCGCTCCAGGTCCTGCAACAACGCATCCCTGCTCTCGGGCGGGACTCCTGCTTCAGTCAGGTAATCAGTGAACAACTG
>VYCZ01000437.1:1537-4510 GCA_009843675.1 Gammaproteobacteria bacterium
CGGTTGCCGGGCCCGGGAAGAAGTCAGCGGCTTTCATACCGGGGGGGAGGGCGCGCTCGCGCCACACAATTTCGTACAGCAGGTCCTTTACTCCCTCGACTGCCGAGAGCAGGGCAGCCCGTGTTGCCCGCTTCACCGTGTAACCGGTAATACCGCCGATCAGGACTCCGTTTGCATCGTAAATACGCAATTCACCGCTCAGGACCTCCGGCGGTTCTCCCGTATCCTGTTCTTGGGAAACCTGGTTCATACGCACGTGGCAGAGCGCCTGCTCCGGCAATTTCTGCGTAAGCCATAACCGTTCCCAGCCGAAAGGCAGGTAGGTAGTCGTGCTTTGCGTTCCGGTCAGGCCGCGCGCGATGCCCACGACCTGAAAACAGCCGTCCAGTAAAAGTGGATGAATATCCGTCCCGCTGCTCCCGAGGGCTGCCGGGAAAGACACCTCACCCAGCGCCTCGCCCTGCCGGGACCAGGCCTTCCCAAGGGTGCGGAACGACGGGCCGAGATCAACACCGGTGCCTGCCCTGGCGCGGTAATAGCCCGCCACGTCCACCGGACTCAGTACGGACTTCAGGCTTTCCGCATCGATGCGCCCGGCGGCTTCCGGGACAGGCGCGTCCGCGGACACGCGTCCTTCCACGTGTACCGTCCATCCCTCTTCATTCCCCTTGCTGAATATCTGTACGGGACGTGACGGCGCTTGCTCTGAAGCATCAAGCACTACCTGCAGCTTGCGGCTGTCCTTATCCTCATCTTTGCCGGCCTCATCTTCTTGGGCGCTCTCCTCCGGGAACACCAGCGGGTTATGCAGTTGCATGTCTTCAACTACTACCGGCCAGTCCCCTTCGCAGAGCATCGATGAGGCCGCCATTGCGCCGTACAGGGCCCCCGGCGCCACCACCCGGTTGAACACCCGGTGATCGTTCAGCCACTCCGGATCCGAGCGAAACAGTTCCGTCTCGAAGGTGATCTCGCCACGCGCCGATTCATGACGCTCGCCCAGCAAGGGGTGATCGGCGCTGCCGCGCCGTTGCTTCGCCGTCTCTACCCAGTGGCGCCGGCGCTGGAACGGGTAGCCGGGTATCGAGATGCGGCGCCGCGACTCACCGGCGAAAAGTCCCGCGAATCGAACCGGAAGCCCCGCCTCGTATGCTGCCGCAACCGCTTCCGTAAAACTGCCGCCGGCAGGCGTTGCGCCGTTGCCTGACGGTCTTTGCAGGCTTGACAGCACCGCCGGAACCGGTGTCTGGGCCGACTCCGGCCAGGCCGAAAGCGCCATCGGGGCCAGCACCGCGTGGGGGCCTATCTCCAGCACCAGGTCCACCCCGAGTTCGGCCAATGTACCGACCCCGCGGGCGAATGCCACCGGTTCCCGGGCATGCCGCCGCCAGTATGTCCCGTCCAGTGCCTGGCCGGATTTAACCACCCGGCCCGTCAGGTTGCTGACCACGGCCAGGGAGGGAGGCCCGGTTTTCACGCCGTCCAGGGACGTTTCCAGTGCGTCCAGCGCCGGCTCGACCAGGGCGCTGTGGAATGCTTTTGCCGTGTTCAGCCTCCTGGCCCGGGTCCCCTGCGCTTCGAGGCGCTTCATGATGGTTTCAACCTCGTCGACCGGCCCGCTGATCACCTGGTGGGTTCCGTTGTCCGCCGAAATGTTCACCCCGATTCCGGCAGACAACGTATTCGCTGCCTGGACTTCGGCTGCCACCTGCGGCGCTGGCGCAAAAACCGCGGCCATGGCGCCCGGTTCGGTTGCGGACAGCAGGGCGCCGCGCGCGCAGGCAAAGCGCATGCCGTCCTGCAGGCTGAATACTCCCGCCGTGTGCGCCGCCGCCAGTTCTCCGACACTGTGTCCCATCACCACCCCGGGCCGTATGCCTACACTGGACCAGAGCGCCGTCAGCGCGCATTCCAGCGCGAACAGCGCCGGTTGCTCCCAGGCCGTGTCGCCCAGTTTCCCTTCCGTCCCGGCGCGGCCGAACATGACGTCCAGCAGGGAGGTTCCCCGTTCATCCCGGAATACTGTCTCACAGTGATCCAGGACCGCCTTCGCCACCGGTTCGCTCTCGTACAGCGCCTGCCCCATGCCGGCCCACTGGCTTCCCTGGCCGGTGTAGACGAACGCGACCTTGTTCACCGGCCGGGACTTGGCCACCTCACCGGTTTCGGCCAATTCCCTGAGCCGTTCCTGCAGGGATCCGGCATCGTGGAAAGCAATACCTGTGCGGTATTCGAAATGGCTGCGTCCCGCGCCCGCAGTCCACGCCATGTCCGCCAGCAAGGGTTCCGGTACGGCGCCGTCCCCCCCCATCTCTCCTGCCATCTCCCCGGCCTGTTCACCGAGCCATGACAGGTAGCGCCCGGCAAGTTCCCGGAGCGCGTGCTCCGATTTGGCTGATAACGGAAGAAAACGGATCTCGCGCGGTCCCATCTCCTGCTCCGGTAACGGCAGTTGCGCTACGTCCGCGGGCAGGGAAACCGCTGACATCTGCGCACAGCCCGCTGCCTGGTATTCCTTGCCGGGCGCCGTGTCCGGAGAGACGTACTCCTCCAGCACGATATGGGCATTGGTCCCGGATATCCCGAAGGAGTTCACTCCCGCCAGACGCGGTCTTCCGTTCCGGCGCGGCCACTCCGTCAAGTCTGTTGTCACCTGTAACGGCAGGCGGTCCCAGTCGATAGCCGGGTTGGGATCATGGAAATGCAGGTGTTTGGGAATCACACCGCGCCTGGTCGCCAGTACGGCCTTGATCACGCCGGCCACTCCTGCAGCCGATTCCAGGTGGCCGACGTTGGTTTTCACGGAACCGGTCAGGAGCGGCCGGCCGGTTGCGCGTCCCTTGCAATAGACTTCGGCTACAGCATTGATCTCAATCGGGTCGCCCACGGTCGTTCCGGTCCCGCGTGCTTCCAGGTAATCCACGTCCGTGGCCGTGACTCCTGCCTGCGACAGGGCCTCTCCCATGACCTGCA
>VYCZ01000361.1:0-3183 GCA_009843675.1 Gammaproteobacteria bacterium
CCAATTCCCCTTTTTCCTCGTCGGGAATACTCCCCACTGCCACCAGTGCGACGTCGGGATGACCAGCTATCACCCGTTCCAGCTCAGCCGGATAGATGTTGTAACCGGCGGTGAGGATCATGTCCTTCTTTCGATCGACAATATAAACACAGCCGTCCTCATCCATCGATGCCACGTCACCCGTATGCAGCCACCCATCCGGCTCGATAGTATCCCTGGTTGCCTGCTCGTTACCGTAATAGCCCTGCATAACGATACCGCCCTTGATCATCAGTTCGCCCACCTCCCCTGCAGGCAGGGTCTTGCCGGCATGCTCGGTATCGGCAATTCTCGCCTCGACGTAAGGCAGCGCCACGCCTATGGAACCGTGCTTTATCGGACCGTTCGCAGCAAACGTGGTTCCGAGACCACCCAGCTCGGTCATCCCCCAGAGCTCGATCAAGGGACAACCAAATTTTTCTTCGACCTCTTCCATCTTCGGCACAGGCATCGTCTGCCCGCCCACGGTGCAACAGCGTAGCGATGACAGATCGTAAGCGTCGAGTTGTGGATGATTCAGCAGAAATAGATACATGGTGGGCACGCCTTCGAATATGGTCGCCCGGTTGTCCTGAATGCTCTGCAATATGATCCGTTCTTCGAACAAGGGGTGAAGCACAAGGGTCATGCCATACTGAAAAGCGCCGTTCATTACGACATTACCGTACACGTGGGGACAGGGTAAAGCCGTGACCACCGTATCCTTTTCGCTTCTTTGATGCATCAGTGCCGTCATCTCTACATTGAGCAGGACATTGTAATGTGACAGGCAGGCGCCTTTAGGGTGGCCTGTGGTGCCGGAGGTGTAGCCTATTGTCGATAAGGAATGTGAATCAACCTCAGCCACCTGAAACTCATCATCGCTATCTTTGAGCAACCCGTTAAAAGAAAGCATGCCTTCCGGCAAGGGCCCATCGCCGAACACAATGACTTCACGCACCCCGGACCTCTCTTTAACACCCTGAATGGATAATGCTTTTTCATACGATGCCATGATGACGGTGGCGCCACAATCGTTTGCGACAAACTCCACTTCTCCCGGCGTCAGCATCACGTTGACGGGATTGATGACAGCCCCCAGTTTGAGAACCCCGTAATAACTGACAATCCATTCCCAGCTGTTCGGACTGTAGAGTGTTACCCTGTCGCCTGTCTCTACGCCCAATGAAACAAGCGCATTGGCCAACTGGTTTGAGCTTTTTTCAAGTTCATTGAAACTCAAGGTGGCGCCATCAATAATCAGCGCCGTTTTATTGCCGAAGCGTTCTGCGGCAAGCGGCAGGATCTGGCCCAGAGTATTAAGCATGGTTGTCGTGTCTCACTTTTTTTACAATGGCGGGTGCTACGTCAGTTCCAATGCTTCGTTATTAAACGTGCTATGGACCGGCCGCTGGCACAGGCCGCCCCGGTATGGGCGCCGGCAACATATTCACCGGCAAAATACAGCCCGCGCCGTTCCCTGCGCTGCTCTCGAAGTACCGCAGCCATCTGCCTGACATAACCTACCGGCGTGTAGATCAAATCGTCACAGGTATAGTCGACGATATCGACGACATGGGATTTTTCGAGCTGCGGATAGAGCGCCTTTATCATGGGCCAGCAGAAATCTTCGATGGCCATATCGCTTCGCTGCCATTCCGGTGTGTGCCGTCTCGACAGGGCGTAGCGCACATGCGGTGGATGATTGAGCTCCGGGTTCCCCGGCGTGGCAGACCAGTAAGTCGTTTTTGCCTTCATGGGATCCGGGTGATCCGGGATGTAGCCGCCACCGGTGTATTCCTTCGGCGCATGCTTCTCATCCACTATCCAGCAGACAATCGGCTCCTTGGTAAAAAAGCAGTTCCGGGCCAGGGCCTCCTGTTTCGGCGTCATCCCCTGCACCAGTCGGCCCAGGTACTTGCCTTCCACCGCGCAGACCAGGACATCAGGAGTGACGCTGCGCCGCTCCAGGTTCGCATTCAAATAATGAACAGTATGACGTCCACTAGACTCCGCCGGGGTGACGTAGCGCACCGTGGTGTTATTTTGCACCGGCAGGAGGGAATCCAGTTTACGGGTCAATACGCCGATGCCGCCCCTGGGAATGACAAACGCCTCTTTTCTGGCCAGCCAGGACAACAGGGGGATTTTTGAGGTCTCGTAAGGCGGCCAGCCCCAGGCAATGCAGATGGGCTCAATCTTGTACCTGATAATCTCACGACCTGCCGTCTTACCCAGCACGCGCTCGTAGTAATCCCCCAGGCTTTCATCATCATATGCCGTGCCGGTCTCCAGCAGGCAAGGGTCCACGGTCGCCGCGATTTCATCCAGATCAGACTGCAATGAGGGTAATTTTCTAATCGTCTCAGGGCCTAGCCCTGGAATTTTGAGGGCATTTTCAATATCAAAGCGGCTTAGACCGCCGGGGTCATAAAGTCCATGACCGTTGTCTATGACGTATGCGGGGTATGGATCCCCGCGCAAATCCTGTTCGATTCCCAATTCGGCTGCCAGTGCAAACATATCTTTATTGGCTTCAAATACCCCTGCAGCATGGGTAAATTGATACAAGGGCCCCATCTGTAGCTGTACCATACGGCCGCCCGTAAATTTTTCCTTCTCGAATATTGCAACCTGGAACCCGGCTTTGCGCAGATCCCAGGCTGCTGACAACCCGGCGATACCCGCGCCTATGACCACGGCGGTCGGCCCGCGCCCGGCGGCAAACAGGGCTCGGGGTATGACGGCCGACGCTGCTGCGGTGGCGGCGATGCCTTTCATGACCCGGCGCCGTTGCCGGTCAACCGTGTGTTTGCCGTTACTCATTCGCCAACCTCCTTCTGCCCAAATTCGATCTCCCACCACTGGCGGATACTCTTGCAGGGTTCCGCATCGATACTGCTGCAACGTTGCCCACCCGGATGGTTGGGGATCGCCGGGGAGATACTGCGGATATTGGCTATCTTGTAAATCACCGCGTTGTTGACGGCAGAATCCCCGATGGCCAGACGCCGGATAAGTTCCTCATAAACGGTTACATCGGGTCGAACATAACCCCGTGCATGGCATTTGAGACAACCGTCTTCAGCCAGCCTGGGTAACACCTCGTTGTGAAAAAACGCCCTGCCTTTTCCGAAATTATTCCCGGCATTGTCAATATAACCC
>VYCZ01000361.1:3193-4498 GCA_009843675.1 Gammaproteobacteria bacterium
ATATAACCCTTGTCTTCGGCATGAAGTGAATGCGACATAAAGACAAATGCCAAACCGCCAACCAATACCTGAATGGTAATGAAGGCGCGGACCGTCCCTGCTCCACCACCTGGATTTTGCATCCTCCTCATGGCGCGAGAGGATCAGGGATACAATCTACCCATGATTCAATCAGTAGATTCAACCCGGCCCTGCCTTTGACCAGTTCACAACCGGCAAGGTAGGCGGGAGTTCCTTCCACGCCCAGGGCAACCGCCAGGTCCTGAATCCGTCTGAGCTCATCGGAAGACCACTCGTCTCTCAATACATTCTCCAGTTCCTGGTCCTGGATGCGGTTCTTTGCCGCGGTTCCGGTAACCGCGGCGTAGGTAAGCGGTAATCTTTCGTTGAGCAGGTCCTGGTGGAATGACCTGGCGCGCTGCCTGTCTGCTGCCTGAAGCGTCAGCAATATACGAACAGCCTGTGCGGATGCCGAAGACATGATACCCAGCGGGATCTCAATTACCTCGATCATTTCAGCCAATTGAGTTGCGCGTTGATGTTCAAGCCTGTCCTCCCGGCAGGGCCGGCAATCGTAATCCATAAACGCAATCACCGTTTTTCCCCTGTTCTCTGACGCTTCCCGTTCTATCTGGAATTTGCGGATAATATCCTGGGCTTCCGATAGAATTTTCGCCCTCTCCATTCTTGCATTTTTCTCGCGGGACAATTGTTCATACCTGAAAGCCTTCTCCAATAATTCCGGGTGTCGTGACAGGAACGATGGATCTGAGTTCAGGAAATCAACGACTTCATCTTCCGTAACGGCAAAAGCGCCGTACGAAAGAAATATCAATACCGGAATCAATATATTTCGTGAAATAAAATGAACTACCCCTGTCAGCCTGTGGCACTGGAAGTCAAATAAATGCATCCGGAAAGCCTGTACGAAAGCGACGGTTGCGCTCACATCATGGATACGATGTCCAGTGCGTGCCCCTCATCGATTGGCAGGGAAATGGTCAGGATAGAGTCGCTTGCATCCCATGCGCCCTCCACCTTGCCACTTTCTCCGGACACCACCTTACCCTGATGAAGCTGGAAAACTTCTTTACCGTCAAACATCACACTGTAGTGCGTTCCGGGATCAAGATTGATGACGCCGATATCGGTCATGTCCCGGTAAGCGGTCCCGGGTTTGATGTGGACTCGCAATCGATTATGTTCACGATTGTATACGGCATGACTGATCAGGACTTCGGGATATTTTACGTTCACAACTTCCGGCGTATCACCGGTTATCCAATCCTGTGCACTGTCCCTGTC
>VYCZ01000262.1:0-1470 GCA_009843675.1 Gammaproteobacteria bacterium
GAGCAACTGGCAGCGTGCCATTGCCAGAACACAAAGGTCGGAGCAGGCAGATACCGGCTGCAATGCGGTTTCGTGTATTGGAACGCGATAGACGGTGCCTGGCATGCGGCGCTACGCCCGAATCCGGGGTCAGACTGCATATTGACCATGTCACGCCCTTCTCTTTGGGCGGGCGCACTGTCGAAGACAACTTGCAAGCACTGTGTGGAGACTGCAATATCGGGAAGGGGAATCGGTCGTCGGCTGATTTTCGAACCAAGCATCCCGGGTAGGCGCAACGCCCTTACAGCGCCAGTTTTGGTGAAGGGCAAACGGGGTCGGGTCGAACAGCGCCTTGATTTCTCGTCCAATTCGGAGTATATTCCAAATTAGCTTAACTATTTCAGAGAATACTCCGAAATGACCGAATATGCCCGCGCCCTTCGCCTTGATATACCGCAGGGACAATCAGCCTTCCTGTGGGGGCCTCGCAAGACCGGAAAGTCAACGTTGCTCCGCCAGCGTTTTCCGTCCTCTGTCTATTTTGACCTTCTTGATACCCGGTTGATGCTGGAGTTCACCCGCGCGCCCTGGAAACTGCCGGAGCGTTTACAGGCGCTGGATCAGACTGGGTTGGTCAACCCCGTCATCATTGACGAAGTGCAACGCGCCCCTGCCATCCTCGACGAGATTCACAGGCTGATCGAGAATCAGTCCCTGAGTTTCTTGTTATGCGGTTCCAGCGCCCGTAAGTTAAAACGCGGTCGCGCAAATCTTCTGGGTGGACGTGCTTGGCGCTTTGCGCTCCACCCCCTGAGCTGGACCGAAATCCCGGCCTTCGACCTGGTTAAGGCGATGAACAGGGGACTGGTTCCTGCACACTACAACGCCTCGCAATACCGGCGCGCGCTTGCGGGCTACGTGGATGACTACTTGAAAGAGGAAGTGTTTGACGAAGGCTTGACGAGGAATGTCGCTGGATTTTCGCGCTTTTTCGACGCGCTTTCGTTTTGCCATGGAGAACTTCTGAACTACAGCAACGTTGCCAGGGACTGTGGCGTTGACTCCAAAACGGTGCGCGAATACTTCCAGATTCTCATCGACACATTGCTCGGTGTGTTCGTGGAACCGTACAGCCGTCGGCGTTCGCGTGCCGTCATCACGCGGGCGCCCAAATTCTACCTTTTCGACATGGGAGTGGCCGGATATATCACCGGACGTCGAGTCGAACGCGTCGCCGGACCTGAGTTCGGCCGCGCACTTGAGCACTTTGTGTTGATGGAACTGATCGCCTACCGGTCGTATCGTGAACGCGACTTCCCGGTGCGTTTCTGGCGCACCAAGTCGGGGCTCGAATGCGACTTCGTTCTCGGGCGGGACGGCGCCGTCGCTATCGAGGTGAAGGGCAGTGCCCATGTGCGGCCCGGAGAGCTGAGAGCCATGCGCGCCTACGTGGACGAACACCGACCGCGTCATGCCGTCGTCGTCAGC
>VYCZ01000262.1:1480-4493 GCA_009843675.1 Gammaproteobacteria bacterium
TCGGACACGATGGCGCCGTAGTCGTTGAAGTCAATGGCAGCGCCAACCTTCGACCTGAAGACTTCAGGGGAATACGCGCCTACATGGAAGAACATCACCCGCGTCACGCCATCATCGTCTCCAACGAAAATTCCGCCAGACGCACCAGTGACGGCATCTGGCTACTGCCGTGGGAGCGGTTCCTGGAACGGCTCTGGGGTGACGAGATCCTTGATTAACCTTATATCATACGTGGAACATATCAGGATCGGTCATCTACGCCTTTGTGGGTTTGCAGAGATTAACCGACGCGCGTTCGCAGCATGGGATAATGCGTGTTGTGCCCATGGAATGTGGGGAACTGCTCGAAGTCTGCGCCCATATCTATCATAACGGGTGATTTCAGGGCGATGCTCATGTCCTCCACGGATTCGAATACGACCTCGTTGCCGAGCATATAACCCAGGCAGGGCAGGTCGGTGGGGTCCTGCCATTTGATCGGCAGGTAACACATGATGCTGGCGATTCCCGGAAAGTCTCTTTCTATTTGCGGGTGGTGGCTGGTGTAGTATTCGATAAACCGTTTTACGTCATTGGCCGGATAATGGTAGCGCACCACGTAGGAGATCGGCGCGGTCCACTCTCCCGGCTCACTCTCGTCCCCAACCGGGTAGAACAGCATCTCCATGGCCTCGTGGCCCAGGGTATACACTGAACCGTCGGCGACGGCTCCTACCAGGCCCTGGAACGTCCCAGATGCCAGGCCCGCCTCCAGGCTTGCAATGTCGCGGTAGACGGTCTGTATGGTGAGAACCTGGCCCTGGCGGTCGTCGTCATAAGGGTCGTCGGCAAACTCCGTTGGCTCATAGCGGTCCACCCGTTCCACACCCGGAAGCGCTGCCAGGGCGGATATCTCCCGTTCGGGAAATTCCCCGCCATTGTCGGTTGTTGCCGCCGTGTCGGCGCTGAAGATAAGAAAATGAGCGATGGACATGAGTGAATTCTCCCCTGTTTGATCCGTTATGCGATTTTAATTCACGCCGGGAAGTATTATCATCGACAGCGCCGGAATTTTCCAGGGGAAAGTCATGTATAAATTCAATAAACAGGACATCGTAAGGTTGTCCGTACTATTTCTGACACTTCTGATCACGGGCCAGATAAGCGCCTGGCAACCCGACGCTCCGTTCGGAAAGGCCATGAAGGAACATGCCGAAGCATGGAAGCAGGAAGACCAGGCAATTGACAAAAAGCTGGCGCAACTCGAAGAGCGCTTCGGGAAAAAACCCAATATCATCTATGTGCTTGGCGATGACGTGGGATGGGGCGAACTGGGTTCCTACCTGGGTGGCAAGCTGCGCGGCACGCCCACCCCCAACCTGGACGGCCTGGCGCAACAGGGCATGCAGTTCCTGTCTCATTATTCCGAACCGTCCTGCACCCCCACGCGGCTGGCGCTGCTGACCGGACGCCATCCCGTGCGCACCGGGGTTGACATTGTGCTCTGGCCGGGACAGACGCAGGGACTGGCGCCGGAAGAGGTGACCGTCGCCGAGATGCTGTCCGCGGCCGGTTACCACACCGCCATGTTCGGCAAATGGCACGTGGGCGACCTGGAGCCGCACGCGCCGGAGAACCAGGGTTTCGATTATGCGTATTACGGCCTCTACAACGGCGCCATCTATTCCTGGGTCAACCAGGACGCGTTCTACCAGGCGCAGACCGTGGACGGCGTCGGCCATTTTTATGACTTCCCCGGCACCTTCGAGGATTACCGCAACAAGTACGGCATCGAGATCCTGGGCGCGCTGGAAGGCATCAAGGGCCAGGGCCGCCGGGAAGTCGCCCCCATGTCTGCCGAATCCATGGTGGAAATGGAGGAGCAGTCCATCATCAAGATCAAGGAATTCATCAGGGAGAAGGCCGAATCGGACAACCCTTTCTTCCTGTACTGGGCGACGTATGCCCAGCAGATGGCCTCATCGCCGTTGGAATACCGGTTTGGTGAAGGACAGGATTCCCGCAACAACCAGGCCGCGGAACTGGCCCAGCACGATGACTACATCCGCCAGTTGCTCGATACGGTGAAGGACACCGGCATAGAGGAGAACACGCTGATTGTATGGGTGAGCGACACCGGACCCATGTACACCTACTGGCCCAGCGCCGGTTATTCCTGGCTACGCGGCGCCAAAGGTGAGGTCTATGAGGGCGGCGTGCGTACCCCGGGGTTTGCCGTATGGCCGGGCATGATTGAACCCGGACAGCAGCCGCTGGACATGATCTCCGTAACCGACCTGTTCGTCACGGCCGCGAGGATTGCCGGCGCCGAAGAGCATATCCCGGCGGACCGGATTATCGACGGTATCGATCAACTGCCCCTGCTCCTCAACGGCGAAGGCAGCGGGCGCAGGAATTACATGTTTTACTACAGCGGCAAGGACCTCAAGGCGGTGCGCATGGAAGACCACAAGCTGCACATCATCCCCGGTTCCAGGGGCGGGCTGCCCAACTACGAACTGTACAACATCGCCCGCGACCCGGCGGAGAAATTCGGCGCGATGTACAGCCATCTGTGGGCCGTCGTGCCGTTTCAACGCATGGTCGGTTCGCACATGGGACTGATACGGAAATACCCGCACAGGGATATAAAGTCCGGGCTGTTTTAAGGGCTGTGAACAGGCACGTTGTACCGGCGAAGGCAGGAGCGCAGCGGATGTGATAACAAAATTGTTTACATGTAAAGTTGAAATACGGATAATACATGTCAGGGCCATCGGCCAGGGTAAGAGAACTCCGTAAAAAGAGGGGAAATCCAGATGAAACACAAACTCATAACACGGACACTGTCTGTCTTTTTTGTCGTTATCCTCAATTCGCCGCTGGTCAGCGCGCAGCTTGAGGAAATCGTGGTTACGGCGCAGAAGCGGGCTGAATCCCTGCAGGACGTGCCCATCTCCGTGCAGGCCTTTACCGGTGACAACCTGGATGAACTGGGCGTGCAGAGCGCGGAAGAAATCATGCAGCATGTGCC
>VYCZ01000231.1 GCA_009843675.1 Gammaproteobacteria bacterium
CCTCCACCCGCGCGACAATGCAGAAGTCGGGGTCATGCTGGCTGTCCTTGCCGGCCCGGATCTTGCCGCAGAACTCGCTGATATCGGCCAGGGCCTGTTTTCCGCTGTCAATGAAACTGTTGGTCTTGGGAAATTCCTTGTCTTCTATGCAGACCCCGGCAATCCCCCGCTGCTCCAGTTTCCTCACCAGGCGCCGCATGTTGTTGAACTTGCCGTAAACGGTATCGCCGTCCAGCAGGATCGGGATATCCGTGGCGTCGGACATGAACTCCAGCATGTCCACGACCTGGGTCCAGCTTGCTTCGTTGCTGTCTCTCACGCAGAACTGCGCCGACAGGGCCAGGCCGCTCGCCCAGATGCCCTTGAACCCGGCCTGCTGCACGAGTTTGGCCGAGATGCCGTTATGGGCTTCCAGCAGGAACTCCAGTTCAGGCGACTCGAGCAGGTCGCGCAACTGTTTGCTTTTACTGTGTTTCAGGTTCATTACAGACCGCTATTCTCATACATTTCCGTTGCGAGCGCCACGTCTGCGGGGAAATCTATCTCTATCCAGGCGCGGCCGGTGATGTCCTCGAAGCGGAACAGTTCGGGCGTTTCCCTGAGCAGGTCGCGGATCGCTTCCTCGTAAGGTTCCATGGAGCGGCCGGTATCGAGGTATTCTCCCGCCTTGCCGGCCAGGCGCGCCGACATGGCGGCGTCGAAACGGAAGAAGCCCACGGACTCGCCCTGGTAATCCCAGCTTATCGCGCGGTCGGGTATTTTCCTGAATTCCACCGGCACGGCGCCGGACACGCATAATTTTACCGGCTCATCTCCCGGTTCGAAGTCGCGATCCAGCAGGAAGCAGTTCCCGGACTGCGTATCGAACAGCCTGCCGAGGATGTCCGGGTCATAGAGCACGTCCGCGTCCATCAGGATGGTGTCTGTGCCGTCGGCCAGGACATCACGCGCGCAATGCAGGCTGACGATGCTGCCCAGTTCGTAATCCGGGTTGACGACGGTTTCGACGGGAATCCGGCTTTTGATTTGCGCCAGCGCCGCTTCGATTTGTTCATGGCGATAACCCGTGACGAGGATGATGCGGCCGGCGTCCAGCCGCTCCAGGTTTTCGATATGCCGTTGCAGCAGGGTTTTTTCCCCGAACCGTAACAGGCACTTGGGCCGTCCCGCGGCGGCATCCCCAAGGCGCTCCCCGCGGCCCGCGGCCAGGATGATCGCTTTCATGCGCGCCCGGAGCGGTACCTGCCCATCAACTGCTCCGTCGATGAATCGTGGGAACCGGGCGGTTCGTCACCGGCCAATTCTGCGGCTATCCGCCCCGCCAGGGTTTTCCCCAGTTCCACGCCCCACTGGTCGAAGGGGTTGATGCCCCAGATGGCGGCCTCGACAAAGGTCTTGTGCTCGTACAGGGCCAGCAGCATGCCCAGGGTGTACGGGTCCAGCCGGTCATAGAGGATGGTGGTGCTGGGCCGGTTGCCGTCGAAGCGCCGGTAGGGTTCGCCGGCATCGGTGCTGCCCTGCATCAGGGCTTCACCCTGGGCCAGGCAGTTGGCGACCAGCAGTTCGTACTGTTTACTGTCATGGTTGCTGTCGAGGGGAAGCAGGAAGTCGATGGAGGAGGCGCGCGTGCCTTGGTGCAGGAACTGGAAGACCGCATGCTGCGCCGGGCTGCCGGCGCCGCCCCAGATGACCTGGGAGGTCTGCACTCCCACCTTGCCGCCGTCTGCGGCGACCGACTTGCCGTTGCTCTCCATCACCAACTGGCTGAGGTAAGCCGGCAACCTTTCCAGCCTCTGGTCGTAGGGGATGACGGCATGGGCGCCGATGTCAAGAAAATTGTTGTGCCAGATGCCGATCAGGCCCAGGATAACGGGGATGTTGGCGCTGAATCCGGCTGATGCGAAATGTGAATCCAGCGCATGCGCCCCGGCCAGGAACTGCCTGAACTGGTCTTCCCCGATGCTGATGGCGGCGCTCATGCCGATGCAGGACCAGATCGAATAGCGCCCGCCGGTCCAGTCCCCGATCCTGAAATAACGGTCCCCGACTATGCCGAAGCGTTCGACCGCGCCGGCATTGCCCGACACGGCCAGGAAGTGCGGGCCGCTGTCGTTGCAGCCGTTATCCGCCAGCCAACGTTTAGCCCGGTTTGCATTAACCAGTGTTTCCTGTGTCGTGAAGGATTTGGAGGCGATGATAAACAACGTGGTTTCCGGGTCGGCGTTCGCCAGCACGCGTTCGATGTCGAAGGGATCGATGTTGGCGACGAAATCGATGTCTATCCCTTCCCGGTGGAATTCGGACAGCGCGTCGGCCAGCAGGCGCGGTCCCAGGTCGGAACCGCCGATGCCGATGTTCACCACCCTGGAAATGGGTCTGCCTGTGGCGCCCCCGACCTCGCCGGCGCGTAATTTCCGCACGAACCCGAACATCCGGTCCCGCTCCTGCCGTACCTGGCGGGCAACATCGGACAGTACATGGGTGTCCTGTATTCCGTCATCGGGCGTCCGCAACAGGGTATGCAGGGCAGGGCGCCGTTCCGTCGGGTTGACTTCGTGGCCGGAGAATAACTCGCGGATTTTTTTATCCAGCCCGCGTTGATCGGCCAGCTCCAGCAACAGGGACAGGGTCTCGCCGGTAATCAGGTTTTTCGAGAAATCGACAAAAATCCGCTCCAGGCCGAGGGAGAATCTCTGCGCCCGCCCCGGGTCCCGGGCAAATTCATCGCGCAGATGAAGCCCGGCCGCCTGCCGGCGGTGCCCGGCAAGCCTGCGCCAGGCTTCCGTGTGTTCAGGTGGATTGTGGTTTTGTCCGGCCATAGGGGAAACCCCTATATTATAGCCGTCACGAGTTGCGGGGATACAATAGTTAATTCAGTACCTCGCAAGGCGCCTGCCGGCTCACATCGTTTACCGGCACCGATCCCTCGACATGTTCGGCGAATGTTGCCGGCGACAGGCCGAATGCAGACAGCGCGCCGCAGACGCGCGGCGCCATGCCGTCAAGGGCGGCGCATTGCCCTGCGCCCAGCGACTCCGGCAGCGTCTCCGACAGCAGGATGGCGCGGCCGTCTACCCACGCCGCCAGGACTTCCCGGTGCGACGCCGTGAGCACGGCGTCGTGGGGGTTCCCACCGTCATGCCCGACCAGCACCAGGTCCGCCCGCAAGCCCGGCTTGATCACGCCGAGACGGTCCTCGAGCCCCAGCGCGTAGGCGCCGTTGACGGTAGACATCTGCCACAACGTGTAGGAGGACAGCGCGCCGCCCGCGACCCGTCTGGCGCACTTGATCTCTTCGCGCATGTTGAACGAACCGCTGGGCGACCAGTCCGTCGACAGCGCGATCCGCACGCCGCTGTTCAGTCCGTCGGCGATGCCCACCGTCTCCCCGTACAGTGCGAGGTTGGAACGCGGCGACCAGACCAGCGTGACATCGAACTCCCGCATGACCGCGTAATCTTCCCGGCCGGTAGCGACGCCATGAACCAGCGAATAACGCCGGTCGCGACGCTGCACATGCCGCAAATAGCGGGCCACCTCGGCCCGGGCCGCGCAACTCGCCTTCCTCCCTTCGCCGACATGCGGAACATAGGCCATAAACGTGCACTCGTCGTAGGCCTCACGCGCAAACCTGTGGACGGGACCGCCGGCGCACTCCTCCCGCAGGTCTTCCACGACCTGGAAGGAGAAGGGGAAGACTTCGACGTCGGCTTCGTAATCGTAGAGTTCGATATCACCGGGGCCGCGGTGCCGGTCGATGTTGCGTATGACACCGGGCAGTCCGCCGGGACCGGCAATCGCGGTAGCGCCGCCGAGAAGGTGGCGAAGCTCCATGGCCAGGAGAATCGCTGCGCTGCGCCGGTCGCCGGGCTTATAGGCGAGCCGCTCCGGAATCGGCAACTGCAGCGCGCCATTGGTCCCGAGGCGCCATTCGTCGCGGTGGATATAGCCGGAGTTGAGATTGGCGTCGGGGAACGCGTAGCTGTAAGCCGGGTGCTCATGTGCGTTAACGAACCCCGGCGACAGCACGGCGGCGCCGCGGCAGTCGAGCACTGCGGCATCCGGGAGTGCCGAGCGTACAGAGTCGAACTCCCCTACTGCGCCCAGGCCGCCATTGAGGCGGATATGTACGCCATAGTCCGGACGGCTTCCCTCCGGGAGCAGGACCTCCGCGCCCAGGATCAGGCCGGGCGAACTCCCGGTTGCACTTGCCGCCGCCGTGAACCTGCAAGGCACGCGCTCAGCGCCGTCAACACCTTGGCCGGTGGCGGTACCGGAACTAGCGCCCGCGAAGAGGGACAGCAGGACCAGGTAGAGCGAACACTGCCGGATTAACCGCACTCCGGTAATCGTCCCGCGATGCACTCCCGGCATCAGTTACCGGCTCAGCAACTAAAGAAAGACCGCCCGCGCCAGGTGAGGAGGAGCGGGCGGCCGACTCCATCGTGAACTACGAAGGTGTCATGAGGTTTGGTTTGTTTCATAAAGCCCC
>VYCZ01000004.1 GCA_009843675.1 Gammaproteobacteria bacterium
GTTCCGTTGCCGTCATGGGCTGGTTACAGTGCAGCAGGGTAGCGGGGAAGAATGCCCCCTTCTCCCTGTCCCCCCCGCGGATTTCGAATTCCCTGACGCCGCCGTACAGGATTTCACAGGAACTGATCAGCTGGTTGACGTTTTCCCATACGTCATCCATCTGGGAGCGGCCCACCAGGGGCCCCATCTTTACGCCGTCCACCGAGGGGTCCCCCAGCGGCACCCTGCCCAGCCGTTGTTCCAGGGCCGCGGCTACCGCTTCAACCCTGCCGGCGGGCACGATGGCGCGCCGAATGGCCGTGCATTTCTGCCCGGCCTTGACCGTCATCTCCCTGGCCACTTCCCGGACGAACAGGTCGAACTCGGCCGAATCCGGTTCAACCGTCTCGCCCAGCAGCGACAGGTTCAGGGAGTCCGCTTCCATGTTAAAGGGGATGGAATTGGCAACAATATTGGGATGAGACTTCAGTTTCCTGCCGGTGCTTGCAGACCCGGTAAAGGTGACCACGTCCTGTTCCATCAGGTGCTCGAACAGGTCCCCCGTGCTGCCGCAGATCAACTGGAACGCGCCCGCCGGCAGGAGGCCGGATGCCACGATTGCCCTGGCCATCTTCTCGGTCAGGTAAGAGGACACGGTGGCCGGTTTCACCACCACCGGCATCCCCGCGCACAAGCTGGGCGCAACCTTTTCCAGCATGCCCCAGCAGGGGAAATTAAAGGCGTTGATATGGATTGCCGCGCCCTCCCTGGGAACCAGGATGTGGCGTCCGGTAAACGTGCCTTCTTTTGACAGGCGTTCCTGTTCGCCTTCCACCAGGAAGGTCTCGTTGGGGAATTCACGCCGCACCAGGCTGCTGTAACTGAACAGCGTGCCGATGCCGCCTTCTATGTCAATCCAGCTATCGGCGCGGGTCGCGCCGGTCCAGGCCGAGACTTCGTAGAATTCCTCCTTGCGTTCCATCAGGTATTGCGCCAGCGCCTTCAGGCGCAGGGCGCGTTCATGGAACGTCAACTTGCGTAACGCGGGTCCGCCGGTTTCCCGGGCATGGCGCAGGACATCCCTGAAATCCATGCCGTCGCTGGAGACGTTGCCTATGAAATCGCCATTTACCGCATTGACGACCCGGGCGCCCTCGCTTTGCCCGCTGAACCATTCGCCTGTCACATAACTTTGTATTTTCATTTCACGATGCATCCGTATAAGATATTCAGGGATTCGGGAATTTCCCCCCTACGTCATTCCGGCGAAAGCCGGAATCCAGTGAGACAAAGAGTCGCCCTTTGGGCGACACAGTATTTCACTGGATGCCGGGTCAAGCCCGGCATGACGGAGAAAACCAACAGGTATACAGTATGACAGAGCAGGGCACTTTTGACACCCTGGAGCCCATTGAAAAAGCCGGTATCGATGAGTTGCGCAGCCTGCAACTGCAGCGGATGAAGTGGAGCCTGGAGCACGCCTATACCAACGTTGAAAGCTACCGGAAGAAATTCGACGCGGCCGGCATTCACCCTTCTGACTTACGGGAACTGGGCGACTTGTCCAAATTCCCGCTTACGGACAAGCATGACATGCGGGCTAATTATCCTTTCGGCATGTTTGCCGTTCCCATGGATGACATCGTGCGTTTACACGCATCCAGCGGGACCACGGGCAAACCGGTAGTGGTGGGTTATACCCGCAACGACATCGACATGTGGAGCCGCGTTGTGGCCCGCTCTTTCCGGGCGGCCGGGGCAAGCCACCGGGACAAGATACACGTGGCGTACGGCTATGGTTTGTTTACCGGCGGCCTGGGCGTTCATTACGGGGGTGAACTGATGGGTTGTACCGTCATACCCATGTCCGGCGGGCAGACGGAAAAACAGGCGCAACTCATCCAGGATTTTGAGCCTGACATCATCATGGTAACGCCGTCGTACATGTTGTGCATTGCCGATGAACTGGAGCGGCAGGGTGTAGATTGCCGCAAGCTGAAGTTGCGGGCAGGAATATTCGGCGCCGAACCCTGGACGGATTCCATGCGCGCCAACCTGGAACAGAGGCTGGACATCGACGCGGTGGATATTTACGGCCTGTCCGAGGTCATAGGACCCGGCGTCGCCCAGGAATGCGTGGAGACGAAGGACGGCCCCACCATCTGGGAAGATCATTTTTATCCGGAAATCATAGACCCGCATACGGGTGAGGTTTTGCCTGACGGAGAGGAGGGCGAACTGGTGTTTACCAGTCTCACCAAGGAAGCCTTGCCCGTAATCCGGTATCGCACCCGGGACCTGACCCGGCTGTTGCCGGGAACCGCGCGCACCATGCGCCGCATGGTCAGGATCACCGGCCGCAGTGACGACATGCTGATCATCCGCGGCGTGAACGTGTTTCCCACCCAGGTGGAAGAGCAGATATTCAGGATCCCCAGCCTGGCGCCCCACTACCAGATCGAGATAACCCGCAGCGGCAACCTGGATGAGATGACCATCAACGTGGAATTGGCCCCCGGCGCCGATGCAACAGCGAAACAACCGGCAGCGGCCGAACTCCAGAACCACGTCAAGGACCTGATAGGCGTCTCCGCAAGGGTCAACGTACACGACGAGGGCGGCGTGGCCCGGTCGGAAGGCAAGGCCAAACGCGTGATCGACAAACGAAAGTTATAACATCGATGCACAGGGCATATGATTTAACATGGATGCACAGGATGCACAGGATATTAAAAGTTAAAACCCTTTAAAAAGAGCACAATGTCTTAAGGCGAGGACCAACCTGAAGAGACAGCACTATTCATACATCCTGTATATCCTGTACATCCATGTTAATACTCCGTCACTCCCAACTTATCCCTGATGCGGGCGATCAGTTCTTCCCGGCGGTGGTGCATGTCGATCAGTGGTTCCTTGCGTAACTTTGCGATTTCCTCCGCGCTATAGGGTATGAACTGGTCGGGGAGTTCGTTTTTGCTGAAATTCAGCAGCATCCAGTTCATCACGTCGGCCAGTTCCTGGTCCGAGATGGGGGCGCCGGCCGCGCCCGGCACCTGTACGATGAACTCCCGGCCGCCGGGCACGTGCAGGAAATAACCAACGAAATCGTTCATCTTCGGCACGCTGCCCTTGGAGCCGGAGCCGTCCGGCAGGTGGCAGCCCTGGCAGTTCAGGATGTAGTTCTGTCTCGCCAGCACCTCGTTCGCATTGGCAGTTGCGCCGTGGAACAACAACAGCGGAGCCAGACCGGCAAGAAGCATTCTGAATATGCCGTTATTCATATATGCATTTCACAAGAAAATCCATTCATCATCCTGTATATCCTGTACATCCATGTTAATCACTTTATCGCCACACCCAGGATGAGGTTCACGGTACAGTGATAAGCCGTGCTCTCCGTGCCGAGGCACCAGTTGTAATCGTTGGAGGTATGGGGCCGGTAGGTGGGCCGGTCCCCTTCGTTCCTGTTGCAGAAGCAGTTGCCGCAGGAGGTTTTGCCGCAGCAGTCGTTGTAGGAGATGATGTAATCCTTGCCGTCGCCCGGGTTTTTGCAGGTGCCGATCCAGGTGATTGACGACATCTCCGTCCCCGGCGGGCAACTGTTGATAGTGCCGCCGCAGCAGGAACACAGGTAGCCGTCGATGGCGCAGTTGCGCCAGTACTCGCAGGTTGCCGGGTCTCCCGGATCTACCTCGGGCGGGCCGGGCTGTTCCGCCTCGGCGGCGCGGGCAACCGGCAACAGGGGCATGATTGAACCGCCCGCGATCACTCCGCCGAGTCCGCCCAGAAATCCCCTGCGGGAGGACGTCTTGGCTACGTTTCTTGTGATGTTTTCCGTCAGTTTGTCTAACCAGTTCATGTTCTGTTCTCCCTCTGCCGCCTATTGCGAGGCATAGACCAGTAACGGCCAGTTATGGTAGAAATCGGCAATGGTATTGACATGCTCGCCGGACCGCGCGTCATAGACTTCCAGTTTCATTTCAATATTGGTGGTCACGATTTTCGGCGCATCGCCCATGGTGATGTCGAAAGCGATGGCCGGCAGCGTAAGGGCTATGCGCTGCACCCGGGCTTTGCCGGCAGTGTCGAACACCCAGATCTCCGAGCCGGGGTTGTCATGGGAGCCTTCCCCGCCGTCCGGGTGCATCATCACGTACAGCCGCCCGGTGCTGTCCGTCGCCGTCAGCCAGGCGCCGCCGGGGCGCCAGTTCTGCGCCCGGTCTTCCTCGTTCAGCAGGCTCCATTTCTCTCCCAGGACGGCCGCTGATCCGCTTAAGTCGATCTCCTGCACAGCGCCGCTGAAACTGGGGAAGTAACCCGTGCCGCCGATGATCGCCGGCCTTTCGAACAGGGCGTCCTCATCGACGTCGAAGAACGGCTCGATCTTGCCCTGCTCCGTAACCTGGCCGTCTTCATCGAGCTGGTAGCTCACCATGGAACCATTGCCGCACAGGGAACTGAAGCCGCGCTCGCCGGTCGGGAAAATGACGGCGCAGGTCGGCAGCGGGA
>VYCZ01000398.1 GCA_009843675.1 Gammaproteobacteria bacterium
CCCTGCGGCTAAAGGCAGTTCAAAGTCCTCGATATAGTCGGTAATTTGCCGGGAATTCTTTTAGAGTGACGTCAAAGCGACATTTCTGGCAACCCTGAACAGGAACGCTCTAGGGTGGACTATAACTTTATGGCGATCAGCGCTGTATGCCCGCAAATAGGTCTCCTGTACAACGTCTTCAATATCCTGATGTTCCGTAAAATACCGAGTCAGGTATTTTTGCAGAAAGGTGAAATTTTCCAGGAAAGAAACTGTCACAGACGCAGTTCGTTGTTCCTTGTTTCTGCTCTCAGGGTTCTTTTGTTTTCGTATATCTCTTATCAAGGCTCTATCTGACCGGAGTCTTATTCCTATGATACTAGACAACAATCTGCCTCAATACCACACCCCGGTATTGAAATATCCTTAAAGACAGGGGTGCTACACCAGGCAGGCTTTCAGTTTCTCAAGGTCGTGATAGCGGCTGGGGATGTCATCGCGGTCCGCTGCAAGCCTGAGATCGCGCAGTTTCTCCAACGCATCCAGCAGCACGGGCAGGGGCGGTCCGCTGGCGGTGATATTGACCAGTCCTTCTTCGGGTAGTTTGGCAGCCGGTTTCTCGATAAACCTGTGCACCAGTTTGTCATGGTGTGAAGCCGCGCCCTTACCGTGCTGGCCGACGACCTCCAGGTACGCTCTGACATTGTTTTGAAACCAGTCCTTGCCGCTGTTACCGTCCATCTCCTCCAGGAACTGGTCCAGGAAGCTCCGGCGCCGCATGCAGTCCCGCAATAACTCCTGCTCCTCAGGCAGCATGAACAGGAACTTGTCCACCAGCACCTGCGAATAGGACGGATTATCGGCGCTGCACAGGCCCAGCAACAGGTCGATAACGTTGATGCCGGCAAAGTCGCCCGCATTGGCGCCGCGATAGACATTGGGCCCGACCCGGTAGGGTTTGTAATAGGGGCGCACGCAGTTGAAGAAACGGTCGATGTCCAGTTCGTCAAACAGGCGATCGTTGAAACGGATGACGTCTTCCAGGGCCGTTTTTGCCAGATTGAACAGGTAAGAGGCCAGGGGATGGGATACCCCCAGGGGCAGGATGCGCCGCAACGCATCGGCCGCGCGCTGGTAGGCAAAGATACCCAGCGTGTTGTAATCGAGGAACAGGAACTCATCCTTCAATGAAGTGAACGTGCGGTACACACCGTCTTTTGCCGGGTTGAAGGTCGCCATGTGGCTGGTGGCGAAGCGCGGGGTCACGCCCAGGGTCGTTGCCAGGTGCAGGGCAAGCGCGGAGGCTTCTGCCAAGGGAGAGGTCGTTTCCCGTGACGGTTCGGTGATATCATGCCGGCGGCACGCGGCCATGAAAAAGCCGACGCAACCGAGCAGGTTGTATTGCCGGTCAAACCCCTCGTCCGTATTACCTTCCTTCAGCAGGGGAACGATATGGCTGTTGCCTTCTTGGGCCAGGTCATCCTTGATGGAATTGCCCACGCCGGCAACAGCCTGTCTATCTTCCTGTGCGAAATAAATTTCTTCTAACTCCGTATTCATTTCGACGAATGAAGTGCGCAGCCAGTAGTCAAACAGTTCTGCGTTTTTACTCATTTCTTTGAACTTTAACGTTGCGGAACGACATTCTATAGCTTTGCCATTTTCCATACAAACCATTGTTAACAGACCGGTCAGGATTGATTATGCGCAGGAATGAGGATAGCAGTATATGCGACTTCACACCGGCTCAAACGGTGTATAATGACCTCAATACCTGAAAAAATGCGGGGTGGCGCTATGAATGACTGGAAGGGAATGAAAGTCGTCCTCCTGGGGGCAGGGTCGGCAGTACCAGACCCGGTAAGGGGCAATCCTTCTCAAGCTGTAGTCATCGATGGTGAAGTGCTTGTTATCGATTGCGGCGAGCGGGCAACGGTAAACCTAGTCCGTGCAGGCATCAACCCGCTCGACGTCGGCTACCTGTTCATTACCCACATGCACTGGGACCATATCGTTGACTATAACTATCTCTTGTTCAGTACCTGGAACTGCGGCAAATCCACCCCGATAAAAGTCTTCGGGCCCACCGGTACGAAACGCATGTCCGACGGGATGCTGGAGATGCACCATATCGACGTCGAGTTCGTAAAACGCTATATAGAGCAACTGCCGGACCATATCACCAACCGTCCGCAGCCGGTACCGCCGATTGACGTAGAGGAGATCCATGAGGGGGTCATCGTTGAGACGGACAAGTTCAAAGTCACTTCACGCGAGATCGTTCACTTGCAGCCGTTGGGCTTCGAACGCTCATCCTATGCCTACAGGATCGACAGCGACTACGGTTCTGCGGTATTCAGCGGCGATACCGAGCCTTGCGATGCAATGGTTGAAATCTCGAAGGATGTTGACGTGCTGGTCCATGAATGCACTTTTCTGGAAGATATCCTGGACTATCGTCAAAACGTGGAAGGACAGAAAGGCGCGGAGAAAATCGCCTGGACGGGGCATACCGGGCCGCGCGGGGCAGGGTGGATTGCGCACCGCGCCAACGCAAAAAAGCTGGTCCTTACCCACCTTGGGCCCTACGACAGTCCGCCGGCGGCTATCGAAATGGCATCCATGTACTACGGTGAACGCCGGGGTCCGGAGATCTGGTCGCAGATTATCGGTGAAGCCAAGGAAACCTTTGCCGGGCCGGTCATCATCGGGGAAGACGCGATGGTGATACCCGTCAACGAGCCAGCTTGAGCGCAATCGCGTTCATGCTGGCCGGATCCCAATCCAGACCGGTCAGGTCAGACCTGTCGATGCAGCCGGATTAAGTCAGAACGTGTATTTCAGCCTGACATACCATTCTGCGGGGCGTGACGGCGCTGCTGCCGTGATGCCGGTGCCCGGGTAGTCCAGACCGCTGACAATATAGATCTCATCCAGCAGGTTGGTGCCGCCCACGGTGGCCAGCCAGTGGCGGTCCACACTCTCCCAGCTCAAACTCATGTTGAGTATGTCATAGGAATCCTGGTGCAGGCGTTCTACATTTCTGGGTGTCTTGTACTGGCTGCCTTTGTGGGACCAGTCAACACGCAGGAATGCACGTCCCTGTTCATTATCAACGAGATCGGCGCTGGCGCCCAGATTGAAATTCCATTCCGGCGCGTTAGCCAGGATATCAGCTTCGGTGATGCCGGTTTCATTCGGCAGTACATTCAGGTACTTGTGGTCCAGCCATCCCAGACTCCCGTTCAGGCGGATCCGGTCGTTGACGATCAGCAGCGATTCGACCTCGATACCCCATAACCGCGCATCGCCGGCGTTCTCTATCACAGGTACGCCAAGGTCGCCTGCCGAACCCAGTATCTGCAGGTCGTCGTAATTGGTGATGAACCCAGCCATGTTCAAGCGCATGCGGCGGTTGAACAACTCGCTTTTTACGCCGATTTCAAACATTTCCACTTCCTCGGGACCGAACGTCGGGATGATTTCCTTCGGGTCCGTGACAGGTGTGGTCACGCCGGGAATGACCGGCGGGAATGCGCGCATGGTGAACCCGCCCGCCTTGAAGCCATGCGAATAGGTAAAATAACCCATGAAATCATCGTTCAGGTCATAGCTCAGGGTCACTGCGGGCGTGAAATTATCCTCGGTACCCGATCCCCAGACCCGGGGCAGGATAGGTGTGCCGGGTGCCAGCAGCCGCAGCGGCGGATCGCCCGGCAGTGTCAGGGCGGCATCCAGTATCCCGCCTGAGGTCAGGTACAACTCATCCACCGTCTGCTCCGGGCGGAAGCGGATTTTATCGTGGGTATAGCGCGCGCCGAAGGTCAGCGCCAACTGGTCCGTAATATTGAACGTACCCTGGGCAAACCCCGCGGTACTGGTGTTATCGATGGAGCCGCCGCTGGTAATTCTGATAGGTGGAAAACGCACGCCGAAATCCTGGCTGCCCGTCTCGTTCATCCAGAAAAACCCTACCAGGTAACTCAACCGTTCATTGAAGGCGGTGCCGCTCAGGTGCAGTTCCTGGGTCACGGTCTCCATCTCGATATCCTGGTCTACCCAGTCGATATACAGGTTGGCGGTTCCTACCAGGTCCTGGCCGATATCCACCTGTGAATCACGGAAGGCGGTAACGGACCTGATACTGAAAGGGCCGACATCCCAGTCCAGGGTCAGGTTAAGACCAAGGATGCTTACATCCGACTGGTTCGGGCCGCGGGAGTAGGTCTCCAGGTCATCCAGTTCGGTCTGCCATTGCGAGTTATAGCAATCGGGGTTGCTGAAACGGGCAGGGTCTCCCGTAAACGGGCTGCACTCGGGGAAATCGAAGTTGTTATAAAAGAAGTTGAAAAAAGCGCCTTCGTTAAACTCACTGGCCCACAGCACGACCCGCCCCGCCGCCTCTTCATTGGTTTCGGTGATATCGATAGTGGCGGTGGCCAGAAAATTCTCCGC
>VYCZ01000031.1 GCA_009843675.1 Gammaproteobacteria bacterium
ATGGTGGGGATGGCCACGTTTACGGCAGACAGCATCAGCGGGGTGATAAACGCTCCCAGGCAGACGATGGTGAGCGCCGTTCTCTGGAGGGTTTTTTCAGAGGTTCCCAAGATAATCTTCTGCCAGGTTCATGACCAGTTCAATGATATACGGAGTCATCTCCCTGGCGGTTTCCGTCTCCGAACGGGTGTGCATCCAGCCCAGGTAAGTGGTTGCGCGCGCCATCAACAACACCGGGAACCAGGCCAGGTGCTCGTCCGGTAACGGCCTGTTCTGACGGTATCCCGCTATCAGCGCCTCCTTTGCCGGGGCAAAATGTTCGGTGCCGTGCAGAAATATGATCGAGGTGGCAATGTCGAACAGGTGCCAGCCGTAACCGCAGTCATCGAAATCGATCACCCGGATCCCGTCCGCGCCGGCCAGGACATTCTCAAACACCAGGTCCGCATGGATCAAACCATAGATGTCCGGCGCAGTTCCCAGTTGCGTCAGTGCGGCGCGTAACCTGTCCCTGACCTTGAGCATCGTGTCCCGCTGTCGGGCGTTGAGGGCCGGCAGTTCCCAGAAACGGCCCCAGAACGGCGCTTCGCCGGTCAGGCCGTCCACGTCCCACGCATGGCGGGTGAAGCCTTCCGGCGCCTGCCACTGCGAGACATGGTTGTGCATCTTCGCCATGACGCTGCCCAGGGTCTCAAAACGCACGCGTATCTCTTCCGGAGAGCCTTGCAATCCCTCCTCCACGCTGCCCAGTTGTTCGCCTTCAATCCAGTCGACGACATCCACCTGGCGCGCTTCCGGTACGCTTGGGGACTCCACGATTTCAAACATGCGCCCGTTCCCGGAAGCACGCGCTTCCGGCGTCAGGATGCCGTATTCTCCCAGGTCGGTTATCCACTGCCACTCGGATTGCAGTTCGGCGTCGCTGTGGTAGCCGGCGCGGTGCACGCGTATGACGAGTTTTTCATGCGCAGCGCGGTCGGTCACCGCATAAACGGCATTCTCCCGCAGCTTGAGCAGGCGCAGAGGTGAGTCGCTGTCTATGCCCCAGAGCGGCAACGCGCGCCGCACCAGCGCCTCATAGCGCTGTTCCAGTTCAGCCAGGGGAAGTCGGTAGAAATCAGCCATTGTTTCCTTGTGTGGGGACGGAATTCAATTCTGTCCCCTGCTCAGATCCGGTCTCGGCAGAAATCCAATCTCATCCTGCAAGGCTTTCCCGATAGCCAGCAGCCTGCGGTCAGTCCCAACCGGCCCTTCCAGGCAGACTCCGACGGGCAGGCCGTTGGGGGCCAGACCGGCAGCCACGCACAGGCTGGGTAAGCCTGCGTTGCTGGAGGGATCGGTACTGCGGATGATGGTCGCCATGGTCGGCTGCTGGGCACCGTTCAGATCAACGGTGCTGTCACGGCCTATGGGCGGCGCGGTCAAAGGTGTCGCAGGGATGACCAGGGCATCCAGCCTGTTATCGGTAAAACACGCGGAAAACAGCGCCTGCAACTGCGGCCGGCAGGTATGCACCGCTTCTTCGTAGACCGTTTTACTGACCGCGTCGGACACCACTGCGTTGTACGCCTCTTTCACGTCAGGGCTGGCTATCTGCGCCAGAATGTCATCAATGGAAATGCCGGGCGCAAAGTCGGCAAGGTACTGAATCATGTCGCGCTTTGCCTCATACAGTACGACAGGGAAACTCACCTTGTCGTTCAGATCAGCCACCCCGTCAAGGTCAACTTCCACCAGGGCCTTGCAGCTTGTGGCCAGCAGGTCCAGGGTAGCCTCGACGACGTCTGCCAGACCGGGTTCCAGGTTCTCATAAAAATACGCCCGGGGAACGCCCAGCCTGACTTCGGCCAGGCTGACGGGTTCTGCCGGCGCCGTATCGCCGGCCATCACCCGGTCCAGCAATTGCAGGTCTTCCACCGCCCTGGCCATGGGCCCCGGTGTATCGCGCGTCGCCGAAATCGGAATTACTCCGCTGGCAGGATAGCGCCCGATAGTGGGCCTGAATCCGGAGATCCCGCAAAAGGCCGCCGGCAGGCGCGTCGAGCCGCCGGTGTCCGAACCCAGTCCGGCCGGCAGTATTCCCGCGCCGATGGCCACCGCGGTGCCGCCGCTGCTGCCGCCCGGTATGAGATCGGGGTTATAGGGGTTGCGCGCCGGACCGAAGGTGGGGTTGTTGTTGGTGACGCCGAAGGCCAGTTCGTGCATGTTGGACTTGCCGAAAATGACCGCGCCGGCATCGAGCAGCAACCTGGCAACGGGAGCATCCGCCGGCGGGACATGCCCCTTCAGCGCCGGCGTGCAGCCCGAGGTGGGCAGCTTGACGGTATTGATATTGTCCTTCAACAGCAGGGGGGCGCCCAGCAGTTCAGGATTGCCGTTGTTCCGCCGTTGCCGGTCCCGCTGCCTTGCTGCTTGCAGTACGGACTGCTCATCCAGGCACACTACCGCATTCAGGTGCGCCACCTCCCTGTTCCGCTCCAGCATGGCCTGAACATACTCGACCGCGCTGAACTCCCCGGCCTGCATCCGTTCCAGGGCCTTGACCAGCGTCAGGTCAAGGATGCTCACGGTATTTTCGCAAAATTCTGCCCCTTCCCTGCTTACTGTTATTCAGAATTCGTAGCCGGCCTGTATGTACCATTCCCGGCCGCGGTGGAATGTCTGCTGGGTATAACCGAAGGAGTCCAGATATTGGGAGAATATCGAGTAATTTTCGTCGGTGAGGTTGTCTACACCGCCGGAGATGGACAGGCCGCTGTTGCGCACGTCCCAGCGCACGCTGGCGTTGAGCAGGTGCAGGTCGTCCTCCACCAACGCGGGATTGGGCACGCCGAAACTCAATGGTACGCCGGCAAACGGCCCGGCCGGCAGGACGTCACCGCCCAGGCGCGGGATGTTGTTTCCGCTGGTGCCCCAGTCCGTGCGGTACGACCATTCGAAGCGCGGGGTCAGGTAGCCCAGGTCACCGATGGCGAACTCCTTGTAGATTTGTGCATTTGCCGTCCACTTGGATATATGCTGGAACGGACTGTCCAGGGTCAACCCCTGGACCGTGCCCGCCAGCGCGGTGCGATCGGTGTCGGTCATGCCCGCGCTGCCGCTGATGTACCAGCCTTCCGCAGGGTTCAACAACGCTTCCATCTCCACCCCGAACACCTCCGCATCCCCCGCGTTGCTGGCAAAAGGCCCGAACCGTGACGGGTCGGCCACCAGCAGTTGCAGGTCAGTGTAATCGGTAAAAAAGATCGCTACATTGAAGCGCAGCCGATCGTTCCAGCCGTCGAACTTGAAGCCGCCCTCGTAGGACTTGACGAATTCGGGATCGAAACTCGGCGTGCTGATTTCAGGAGGGAAGATGCGTTGCGTGTAACCGCCGGACTTGAAGCCCTCTGAATAGGTGAAGTAGGTCATCAGACTGTCGTTCCAGCGGTAGGACAGGTTCACCATGGGCACCAGTTCCGAGGCGTCATTCGAGACCCATTCGAACGGGAGCGGCCGGTCGCCGATCGCACAAACCGGCCGGGTCGGGTCAAACGGCATGGGAACGGCGGACGGCGGGCAATTAAGCTGTAACGGCCCTATCGGCAAGACTTCGATGAACTGGTCCGGCAGGTAATCGCGGGTATCCTCGGTATAGCGCAGGCCGAAGGTCAGGTCCAGCTTGTCGTTGAAATGCCAGGTGCCCTGGGCAAAAATCGCCCAGGAATCCGCGTCATAATGGCCGCCGGATTGCAGGTACACCTGGGAAAAACGCACCGGGTTGATGTTCTTGCCGTCTTCCTCAAAATAGTAGCCCCCGATGATCCAGTCCAGGCGGTCGGCAAAACTGGTGCCCAGCACCTGCAATTCCTGGCTGAACTGCTCGTGCTGGTAGATGTCGATGAGGTAGGAAACCCGGAGCGGGGAACCGTCCTGGTCGCCTTCAAAATGGCCCTCAAAACCGCGCAGCGAAGTAATGGATTTCACCTTGAGGTTCTCGTTGATCTGCCAATCGGCGGTCAGGCCCGTGCCCCAGACATCCAGTTCCTGGAAGGAAGGGTCGGTGCTGTAATTCAGTTTCCTCTCGCCGTTGTCGATAAATTGCTGGTTGTAACAGACCGGGTTATTGGCATTATGAGGCGCGAAACAGGCGAGGAACTGGAACGGGAACCCGCTGGGATGGATCACGTTGAAGAACTCGCCGCCGGGGAACGTGGCCGGGCCGCCGCTGGCCAACTGGGCGGCGATGGTATTGGCCGCCAGGGTCATGGACGGGCCGCCTCCGGTCAGTATGCCGACGTTAAGCGGCTGAATGCCGGTGAGCACGAAAGGATTGCCATGCTCCCGCTCGACACTGTAGTCCACGGACCAGTTGATATCGAGGTTGTCATTGTGTTGCCAGATCAAGGCGCCGCGCAGCGCCACCACGTCCTGGTCGCCCAGCGCGCCGTC
>VYCZ01000055.1 GCA_009843675.1 Gammaproteobacteria bacterium
GGTTATTCGACCTACATGACCGGCAAGTGGCACCTGGGCCTGGAAGTGGACCAGAGTCCGAGAGCAAGAGGCTTCGAGCGTTACTTTTCAATGCTGGACGGGTCCGGCAGCCACTTCGCAGACATGCTGGGCGGCGATGCCTACCGCCAGTTGACCGTTTACGGGGAAGACGGCCGCAGGGTCCATGAACTGCCGGAGCATTTCTATTCGACCGACTATTACACCGACCGCATGCTGGAATATATCGACAGCGGCCGGGACAAGGGCAAACCTTTCTTTGCATACGTTGCCTATGCCGCGCCCCACTGGCCGTTGCAGGCGCGCGGCAAATACCTGGAGAAGTTCCGCGGCAGGTACGATGCTGGTTACGGCCAACTGCGCTGGGAACGGTTTGAACGGATGAAGGAACTGGGACTGGTTATCGGGGACATGCAATTGCCGGCCATGGACCCCATTATCCCCGCCTGGAACTCGCTGCCGGTACAAGAACAAAGGATCGAGGCCCGCGCCATGGAGGTCCACGCGGCCATGGTCAACAACATGGACAACAACATCGGACGGCTGCTGAGGTACCTGAAGCGCATCGGGGAATATGAGAACACCCTGGTGCTGTTCCTGTCCGACAACGGCGCCGATGGTTTCAGCCGTCATGCGGACTGGTACAAGGAATGGGCGCCCAGGTTCGACAACAGTTACGAGAACATCGGCAGGCCGGGTTCGTTTGTTCTCTATCACAGCGGCTGGGCCCAGGCCGCGGAGACCCACCTCAGTTTTTACAAGGGCTACATGCGGGAAGGCGGCATCAGGAAAATGGGCATCGCACGCCTGCCTGCCGGGCACGGCGGCGCAAACCCGGGCAGCGTGAACGGGTCCGTCGTCTCCGTCATGGATATCCTGCCGACGATGCTGGACCTGGCGGGGGTCGATGTGGCCGGCAACCGCGCTCTGGCTGAACAAATCAGCGGCAGGTCCCTGCTACCGGTGCTGACGGGGAATGCAGGACAAGTCCGTGACGAAACCGACGCGCTGGGCATGGAAATGCTGGGCCAGCGGGCGGTCATCAAGGGAGACTGGAAACTGGTATCCTTGGGAAAGCCGCCGGTAGAGGGCTGGACCCTGTTCAACCTGGGAGACGACCCGGCGGAACAGGTCGATTTATCGGCATCCCACCCGGAAAAATTCAACGAACTCATGGCGGAATGGGATCAATACGTGATCGACAACAACGTGGTGTTGCCGGAAGGCCCGGTGCGCCTGGTGGAGTAGGCGGGTTGTCAGTCCTGTAGCGGTCTCTCCAGTGTTGCATGCCGGAGCACCGGCGGCAGGATGCAGGCAAGTGTGACCAGTAGAAACAGCACAGCCACCAGCATGATGTGGTCATAGGCGCCGACACTTAGGATGGTGGCGGCGATGGCAGGGCCCGAGGCGATGCCAATCATCTGCAGCGCCGTTGCGTAGGCAACCTGTCTCCCGCTGCGGTCAAACCTGGCCTGCGCCGCCAGGATGAACGGGTGCACGAAAGACCACAACCCCATGAACAGGCACACGGCAATGGTGTAACCCGCGACCGTAGGGAAGTAGCCCAGAACGGCAATCGACAGGATAATCAGGGATAACGCGGCGGCGATGGGAAGGGCCCGCCCGAACCGGTCGCTGATGACGACTACCAGGAACGCTCCGCCCATGCCGGAGAATTGGGCGACGGTCATGGCATTTGCGATGGTCTGCGTCGCAATGCCGGTCGATGACCCGATCAGTGACAGGTAAGGGAACAGGCTGAACATTGCCAGGAAAAAGAAAAACATGGCAGCGATCGCCATCGCGCGCAATGTCCATGACAGACCGCTGCCTGCTCCGCCGGCCTGTTTCTCTGGCTCGCCCGCAACGGGCAGGTTGCGCACCAGGGGCAATGCCAGTAATGCAAATACGGCAAACAGCAATAATAAACCGTTAAAACCGCCAAGTTGGAACAGGGTAGGGACGACAAGATATATCCCCGCGGAATAGAGCAGGACAAACACCATCATGATGCCGAAGTTGCGCTCGGACCTGGCCGTCAGGCCGATGACCACGTAGCAGAGGGGGATGATAATGCCGTTCGCGAGGCCGCTGACGGCGCGGGCCGCCAGGTAAGCGTGATAGCTTTGAAACACGGTACAGAACAGGTTGACACCGATCAGCAGAAACAGGGCAACATAAAAGAGGTGACGCCAGTTCACCCGGGTTACCAGGAACATCATGGCAATGCTCATCACCGCCTTGCCGGTGTTCTCGGCGGCGGATACGTAACCCGCCTGCACCGGACTGAAACCCAGTTGGCTGACCAGTCCCTCGACAAACGCCGGTTGCACCACGACGGCCTGGGGGCCGACGACGGCCAGGAACACCATCGACACCAGGGCGAGGGTGCTGTTGATATCCGGTCCCGGACCTGTGGCTAACCTGTTTTCAGGCATCAAGCCAGGCGCATCAATAACCGGTCAAAGTATCCGGATAAATGAAATTGATTTCCTGCGTATATCGTTCCCACAGGGCCAGCATTTCCTGCAGCTTCTCCGGGTTGGAATCAGCCAGGTCATTTATCTCCGCCGGGTCGTCTGCCAGGTTGTACAACTGCCATTGCCCGGGTTTCAGCACCGGCAGGCGCACGTCCCGGGACGGGATGCTGGGCACGTACAGGATCTTCCAGTCACCCTGTCGAAGGGCCTGCTTGCCGAACAACTCCCAACCCATGAAATCGCCCGGTTCACGGATCGAGGCGCGCGCGCCGGTCAGTACCGGCACGACCGAGCGCCCCTCCATGGCTATCACCTCCCGGCCCTGGAACGTCCCGGCGCCGGGGTGTTCGATCCCGGCGAGCTCCAGCAGTGTGGGCATGATGTCCTTCACGGTGACGATCGAATCGTTCATTGCCGCGGTCTGCATGGCGCGCGGGTAATGAAAAAATGCCGGCGCCCGCACGCCGCCCTGGCTGGTATAGCCCTTGAACATGCGCAACGGTGTGTTCCCCGCCCGCGCCCAGTTCGGTCCCAGCCAGACATAGGAATCGGCATTGCCTATGTTCTCGTAACTGTTGTCGCAGCACACCTCCGCCCATTCGGCCACTTCAACAAAAGAGTGTTGCATGGCATGGCCTTCAGGGCCGTTGTCGGACATGAAGAAGATGACGGTGTTATCGTATTCGCCGATTTCCTTGAGGTAATCGATCATCCTGCCGATATAAACGTCTACGTCGTCCACCATGGCCGCGTAGATCTCCATTATTTTGGCCTGGTAGCGCTGCTCTTCAGGGCCGAGTTCATCCCAGGGCCGCTCGTCCAGCAACCGGGGATAAGGTTCTATGCCGGCATCGACCAGCCCCCGGTCCTTCAGGTTCTGCAGGCGCTGTTCGGCCAGGGCATCGTACCCGGCGTCATAGACGCCCTTGTATCTTGCTATGGACTCCTGCGGTGCCTGCAGCGGCCAGTGGGGTGAGGTGTAGGCCAGGTAGGCGAAAAACGGTTTACCATCATCCAGGTCTGCGCCGATGTATTCCTGCATGAGGTCGGTGTAGAACTTCGTGGAGTAAAAATCTTCCGGCAACGTATCCAGTTGTTCGCCGTTCACCCGGTACAGCGCGTTGCCGGGACCGACAATGGGCAGCATGTTGCCGAATGCGCCGGCGCCGCCCTGCAATGGAGCAAAGGACCTTTCAAAGCCCCGCGCCGCGGGGCTGGTCTCCCGCGTCAGTCCCAGGTGCCACTTGCCGGTCATGTAGGTGTTGTAACCGGCCTCCAGGAACAGTTCTGAGAGGGCTGCCACCCGGAAGTTCAGGTAACCTTCATATCCCGGATTGTCTTTCTGGTTCGGCGCCAGGTCTTCGAACATATTCCCGAGACCTGAATTATGACTGTCCGCGCCGGAAAACAGCATCGCCCGGGTGGGCGAACAGTTCGGCGAGACATGGAAGTTGGTGAGGAAAACCCCTTCCCGCGCCAGGGCGTCGATATTGGGTGTCCTGATCTCGCTCCCGAACAGGCCGAGGTCGTTGAACGCCAGGTCATCCACCACGATGAGCAGTACGTTAGGACGGGGGTCAGCGCTGCCGGATGTGGCGGAACCGGGGCCTGAACAGGCTGCAAGAGAGCAGAGCAGAATTATGACAAGAACTGAAAAGTAAACGGGTTTCATGGGGTGTGTCCTTGTTGGTTACTTATCGTCAGTCACGTATCTTAACACACGCCACCATCGAAACCGGTACAGGGTGTCAGGGTTTCCTGGCGCGGATCAGCACCCGGTCGGTCTTCAGGTAAATTTCATCGTCATAGACCCCCAGGCTGTGGTCGTCCTCCGGGTTCGCGAACAGGTCTGATTCCGCCTCGATGATGAAATCCGCCTGTTTCAGCGCGTCCCGGATGATGTCCGGTTCTATCC
>VYCZ01000025.1:0-3989 GCA_009843675.1 Gammaproteobacteria bacterium
CTATGACGGTATCAACGAGATGATCCTTGCTGATCTGGATGTCGGCGGTACCATGACAAAAGCTCTGGTTCACTTCGACCGCAACGGTTTCGGTTATACCATGAACAGTACGACCGGCGAACTGCTGGTAGCTGAGAAGTATGACCCGGCCGTTAACTGGGCAACCCACGTCGACATGAAGACGGGTTATCCCCAGGTCGTCAATGAGTTCAGCACTCACTACAACGGTCAGGACGTTGTTTCCAAGGACGTCTGCCCCGCCGCATTGGGCACCAAGGACCAGCAACCTGCTGCCTTCTCCCCGCGTACCAACCTGTTCTATGTGCCTACAAACCACGTTTGTATGACGTATGAGCCGGTCAGCTACGACGCAGGCGGCGTTACCTATGAACAGGCAGCCGGCAGCTGGTATGTAAATGCCAACCTGACGATGTATCCGGCTGGCCAGGTAATGGGCAACGGCACGACCAACATGGGCAACTTCATTGCCTGGGATGCCGGCGCAGGCAAGATCGTATGGTCTATTCCTGAGCGGTGGTCGGTATGGAGCGGCGCATTGGCAACCGCTGGCGACGTAGTTTTCTACGGCACGCTTGAAGGTTATGCCAAGGCGATTGATGCCAACAGCGGCAAGCTGCTGTGGCAGTTCAAGACCCCGTCCGGCATTATCGGCAACTTCAACACCTGGTCCCACAAGGGCAAGCAATACGTTGGTGTGCTTTCAGGCATCGGCGGATGGGCTGGCGCTGTTGTGGCTATCCCGGTTCTGCGTGACATGTCCGGCGACGCGGCGCTCGGCGCTGTCGGCGGCTATCGCGCACTGTGGAATTCAACACGTAACAGTGGCGTGTTGATGGTGTTCAGCCTGCCGTAGACCGAACAAACTTTTCACAGAGTTTGTAACCTGGATCCCCGGTATCAGCGATACCGGGGATTCTTTTTTTGAACTGCCAGCCGCGGGACCGGTCAAACATATATGCCCAGCGCGGCTGTTCGTGGTAGAATTCCGTTTTTTTATTTCAAGGGGATTGAAAGCATGTATTTAACAAGAACTCTTGCTATCATTTTATTTGTTTTTTGCTCTGCCCAGGTATCTGCCCAGCAGATTCACATCGTTAACGCCGAGGCGCGTATATTCAATCCGGACGTGATATACGTAAAACCGGGCGATAACGTGAGGTTCGTCAATATGACGTCCCATGACGCCGTATCGATTAACCAGGTGCCGCTTCCCGACGGCCAGGTGTACGAGGGAATGCTTCCCGAAGGCGCCGACGGCTGGAAAAGTAAAATGGGCGCCGATTTTACCTTGCAAATGGACATAGAGGGTATATATCCCTACGTGTGCATTCCCCATATCGGCTTCGGAATGGTGGGTGTCATCGTGGTAGGTGAGCCGGTCAACGTGGATGCCGCCATGGATGCTGCGAGGGCCAACCTTACCGGCCCTTACCGGCGGCTTATCGGCAAGATCCTCAAGGTGCAGCGGGCCGCGAAAAAAGGTTGATGAAAATGAAAAGGTACTTATTCGCATGCCTGCTGTTATTAAACGGCGCGCCCGCCCTGGCGGTCAATGTCGAGGAAATGACCGTGTTGAAGGTGTGCGCCGACCCGTACATGCTGCCTTTTTCCAATCTCAAGGAACAGGGCTTTGAGAACAGGATAGCCGAGCTGTTCGCCGAGAAACTGGGCGTGGAACTGCAATATGAATTTTTCCCCCAGAGGATCGGGTTCATCCGCAATACCCTCAGGGCTGAATCGGAGTCAGGCACAGGGTACAAGTGCGACCTGGTGATGAGCGCGCCGGTCAATTTCGAGCGGGCTGCGGCCACAAATCCTTATTACACGTCTTCTTATGCCCTGGTAATGGCAAAGGGGCGAGGGATGGATGATGTCACCTCGCCCGAAATGCTGGTCGACAGGGTGAAAAACGGCGGCTTGAAAATAAGGTTCGGCGTGACTGATCGCGGCCAGGACCAGTTCTGGGTTTTCAGGCACGGACTGATGGGGAGTATAGTGCCGTACCAGGGACAGCCCGGCGACCCCGAGGAGTATCCGGGCAAAACCCTGACCGAGGATTTGATTGCCGGGAAAATCGATGCGGCGATTATCTGGGGACCCATCATAGGCTATTTTTCCAGGACCATGGAAGGCGGCGAGGACCTCATCATGCTGCCGTTGGGCGATGACCCTACGACGCCCTACCTGAAATTTTCATTCACCGTGGCCATGGCGGTCAGGCACGGGGAACAGGAATGGAGGGACAAGGTAAATCAACTCATCGCCGAAAACCAGGCGGAGATCAACGCCATCATGGAAGGCTTCGGGGTACCCTTGCTGCCGTTGGAAAAAATTGAAATAAGGGAAGATGACGACGACTGAAATATCAGCCACGGGGATTCATCTGCGGATAACCCTGTGCGCCCTGTTGTTCCTTTCAGCAACCGCCGTTGTCGCTGAGGATGACAGTGGGGATTTGGAAGTAAAGGGCGCCACCATCGGCAGGATGGGCGACCCCATAGGGGTTGACCCGAATACCTTCGAGTTCGCCGATGCGGAGGTCAAACTCTGGATGGACAACCACCTCAGGAACATCGACAGCCCCGGGCGGATCTATTATGATTTCGTCAAGAGCGGCAGTTACGAGGAAGGTTTCAGTGATTCCGTGTTTCTGGATATCCTCAAGGTCAATGAGGATGGCAGTAAGGACGCCGACCTGGAATTTTTCACCGCGGACAGGCAACAGGATGCCCGGCGTGATAACCTGGTCGGCATAAAGGGCAACCCGGTGCTGGTCGTGTACATGCAGGGCGATGTTTACGAGATGAACCGTTTGACCAACGGTAGCTGGCGTTATTTCCAGAGGCGTATCAAGTCGGCATTTGCCGAGAATGCGAAAATAGAGCCGGTAACGTTTGAATATGACGGCGCTGAGAGGACAGGGGAAAAGATTTCCATTACCCCGTACGTGAACGACCCCAGGCGCAGGCAATTCGCCGAGTTTGCCCCCAAGCTTTACGAGTTCATATTATCCGACCAGGTGCCGGGAAAACTGTACCAGATAAAGACCGTCATCCCTGCCGGATCACCGGACAGTGAACCGCTGATGGAAGAGACCCTGACCCTGCAAAGCGCAGAGTTCGCGAACTGAACATCACCTGGGAGCGTTCAACAGGACCATGATTTCGCCCTTGCCGTCGTTGGCGAGGTCGCCGGTATACAGGCGCACTTCAGGGCCGAAATTGCGAAAAAACCGGTAACGGCTTCCCATCCGGGACAGTTGCTTGAAAAACAGGCGCAAGTATTCCATCTTCAGTGCGCCGCAGTTTGCCAGGGTGGTCCCGATACGGTCCGGCCGCCTGCCCAGGATGATGGTCCCGCGTTTCATCCCGTAGCCCGGGAGCCTGCCGGATTTGCCCAGGATCAATATCGTGCCGGCAACCATGCCGGAACCGCTGAAGTCGCCCGCATCGCCCCCGATCATGATCATGCCGCGCCGCATCCTGTCGCCGATCCGGTTCCCGGCATTGCCCCATACCGTTATCAGCCCGTCACGCATTCCATACATGCCGGTGTGTGCGCCTGCGCCGATATAATCGCCGGCATCGCCTTCCACATCGATCCTGCCCCAGTACATTTCACAACCCAGCCAGTCGCCGCAGTTGCCGTTGACCCTTATTGTGCCGCCTTTCATGCCGTGGCCGAGGTAACTGCCGCCGTGGGCCTTGACGTTGATATGGCCCCGCGTCATGCCGGCGCCGATCCGGGTCACCAGTTCCGTGGTGCGGCGCAACTCGATGTGCTCGGGATCATCCCCTTTGATGGAAAACAGGTCGCCAGCCCGGACCGGCCTGGCGCCGTAGTTCAGTTCGATATCCGCGACATTTTCCACCCCGGACAACCGATCCGGTGTCAGCGCCGATAGATCCAGCGACCACTTCGGTTTGTTCTTAAGAGTAAAAATCATGACAATGGTTATTAATTTTCAT
>VYCZ01000025.1:3999-4403 GCA_009843675.1 Gammaproteobacteria bacterium
GCAAATATTCATTATAAAGAGTTGTTTAATTGACTGGATTCCCGCTTTCGCGGGAATGACGAACGGAGGTACAGTGGATGTCCTCTCACCTCAATATGTCCCGCAGGTGGAAGTGGTATTGTCCCAGTTTTCCGCCATAGTTCCCTGCGCTGATCCGGTAGATGCCCTTGTCGGGCCCGTTTTTGCACACCGCCTCGATCCCGGCGCGCATGGCTTCGCTTATTGCAGTTTCGTTTAAACCATCGATGACAATTTCCAGGACGGAACCGACCTCTTCGGTAAGCGTGCTGTTTACCCGGCCTTTCAGGGTGGGGCAGAATACTTCGTGGGTTGTGGCCGGTAAAGACGAATTTTTGGGTCCTACCTGGGAGCCGGACCCGAGGGTGCCGCCGGGGCAGGTGGGG
>VYCZ01000345.1:0-722 GCA_009843675.1 Gammaproteobacteria bacterium
AGAAGCTCATCCAGTCCCTGCATCCCGGTTTCGGCGATGCCTTCCAGTTCCGGCACCGTCAGCATATTTTCGTCGGAGTAAGGTCCTACGCCAATGCGCCGCAGCGCTTTCACGTGGGCGCCGCAGCCCAGTTCCTTACCGATGTCTTCCGCCAGGGTGCGGATATAAGTCCCCTTGGAACAACGTATATCCAGTTCCAGTTCGTCACCCCGGTAATCCAGCAGGTCCATGCTGTGGACGGTAATCTCGCGGGGTTCCCGGTCCACTTCCAGCCCCTGGTGGGCCAGTTTGTACAGCCGTTGACCCTTGTGTTTCAGCGCGGAAAACATGGGCGGAACCTGCACGACGGTACCGAGGAACGCAGCCAGCACCGCCTCAACGCGTTTGCGCGTTAATTTCCCGGTTTCACCCCGGAACACGACGTCACCCTCAGCGTCGCCGGTGCTGGTCTGGATGCCCAGTTGGAAAATCGTGCGGTAGTGTTTGTCGGCATTGAGCAGGAACCCGGAAAATTTCGTTGCCTCGCCAAAGCACAGCGGCAACAGGCCGGATGCAGCCTTGTCCAGGCTGCCGGTATGCCCCGCTTTCCTGGCCCGGTACAATGACTTGACCGTCTGCAAGGCGTCATTGGAGGTCAGGCCCGGCGGCTTATCCAGCAGCAATACACCCTTGACGTTGCGGCCCTGTCATGTGCATCTGCGCGCCATGACGGTACATGATAT
>VYCZ01000345.1:732-4401 GCA_009843675.1 Gammaproteobacteria bacterium
ACGCAGATATTTTTGAATGTTTTCATGTCGTTCTGGGTATCATGGTGAAAGTAATAACCTGAAACATCTGTGTTCATCTGCGTCATCTGCGGACAAATACGGAATCCCTTATCTGCGGATGTCAATCTTTTTGATTGGCGCGTTCGATGAGTTCAGTCAGGCGGTTTGCCCGGTTCAGTGAATGGTCCAACCGGAACAGCAGTTGCGGCACGGCCCGCAACGGCAGGGCCTGCCCCAGCAGCCGGCGGAAGTGCCCGGCCCTTTCATTCAACAAATCCGCCAGGGCCTCTTCGCTGCAGGTGGGTTTAAGACAGGTAAAATAAATACTCGCATTTCTGAGGTCGGGACTCACGTCAACAAACGATACCGTGATCAGCCCCACTTCCCTGAATGATGGTTCTTTTTGCAACAACAGGGCAATCTCGCGTTGCAGCAGGTCTGCAACGCGCTGATTTCGACCAAATTCACGCGCCATTTGCCTGTTATTGAATGTTTCGCTCGACTTCAATCCGTTCAAATACTTCTATCTGGTCTCCCGCCTTGACATCGTTGTAATTCTTGACGCCAATGCCGCATTCGACGCCGGACTTGACTTCGTTGACGTCATCCTTGAAGCGACGCAGGGATTCCAGTTCACCCTCATAGATGACAACATTGTCCCGCAACACACGTATCGGGTTGGACTTGCGCACCAGTCCGCTGGACACGATACATCCCGCAATCTCTCCGAAAGCAGGCGAGCGGAATACCTCCTTGACTTCCGCAATGCCGATGATCTGTTCCCTGACTTCGGGCGACAACAGACCGTTAATCGCCGCTTTCACATCGTCGATGACATCATAGATCACGCTGTAATAGCGCAGGTCCACGCCTTCTTCATCAACCAGTTTCCTCGCCGCCCCGTCAACCCGGACATTAAACCCGATGACCATTCCGTTGGATGCAAGCGCCAGGTTGATGTCCGATTCCGTGATGCCGCCAACGCCGGCGCTGATGATATTGATCGCGACTTCATCGCCGGTAAGCTTCAACAACGCTTCCGACAGGGCTTCAGCCGAACCCTGTACGTCTGTCTTAATCAGAATGTTGATGGAAACGCCATCCCCGTCACTCATCCGGGTGATCACGTTCTTTGCCTTGGACGCCTGCTGTTTTGCAAGTTTGACCTCCCTGTACTTGCCCTGGCGAAACAGCGCGATTTCCCGCGCCTTGCGTTCGTCCGGCACCACTATCATATCGTCACCCGCGTTGGGCGTGCCCGACAGACCCAGGATTTCAACTGGGATGGACGGGCCGGCTGCCCGCACTTCAACGCCGTTTTCATCGTGCATTGCCCGCACCCGGCCGAATTCATGGCCGGTAAGTATCACGTCGCCGCGCTGCAACTCTCCATTCTGCACCAGGACGGTAGCGACCGGCCCCCTGCCCTTGTCCAGCCTTGCCTCAATGACGGTACCGGACGAAGGCCCGTCCGGCACTGCCTTGAGTTCCAGAATTTCAGCCTGCAAGGAGATACTGTCGAGCAAGGTATCGACTCCCTCTCCGGTTTTTGCGGACAGGTTGACAAATATCGTGTCTCCGCCCCATTCCTCCGAAATTACTTCGAACTTGGAGAGTTCCTGCCTGACGCGATCAGGGTCCGCGTCGGCCTTGTCAATTTTGTTTACGGCAACAATGAGGGGCACCGAGCCGGCCTTGGCGTGTTGTATTGCTTCTTCGGTCTGCGGCATGACACCGTCATCCGCGGCCACGACCAGGATAACGATATCCGTTACCCCGGCGCCGCGCGCGCGCATTGCCGTAAACGCCTCATGGCCGGGGGTATCCAGGAAAGTGATGGAACCGTTGCCAGTATTGACACTGTATGCGCCGATATGCTGTGTGACCCCTCCCGCTTCGCCCGCGGCAACCTTGCTGCGCCTGATATAGTCAAGCAATGAAGTCTTGCCGTGATCGACATGGCCCATGATCGTTACCACCGGCGCCCGCGAAACCTCATCTCCCTGGCTGCGGCCGGATTGCATGATCTCCTCTTCCAGCGCATTTTCTTTCAGCATTTTTGCCTTGTGGCCCATTTCCTCCGCCACGATGGCAGCGGTTTCCTGGTCGATAATCTGGTTGATGGTGACCATGCTGCCCAGGGTCATCAGCGCCTTGATCACCTCGGTGCTCTTTACCGACATGCGCTGAGCCAACTCGGATACCGTGATACTTTCCGGAATCTCCACTTCACGGACGATAGGCGCAGTAGGTTTTTCAAATCCGTGCTGCGAAGGCCTCTTGACTACCTGCCTGTGTCTCTGCTTCTTCTTTCGCCGGCCTGATTTGTCGGAGGCGACATGTAATTCCTCACGCTGAATCCGGGCAGGTTTTTCTTTTTCCGCCGGTGGGGCCGGCACTTCTGTGGGCAACCCGGGCGCCGGGTCGGCAGGTTGTTCGGCTATTTCCTCACCGGGTTGTGCCGTCTCTTCATCCGGTACGGCTTGACTGACAGTTTCTTCTTCAGCTTCCGGTTCGGATACCATGGCAGTTTCCACTACCCGCGCGGCCACGCCGTCTTCAGGTATTGCAGGTTGCGGCGTTTCAATTGCCGGCGCCGTTTCCTCCCGGCGTGCAGCCGCTTCCCGCTCCGACTCCGCCTGACGGGCCCGCTCCTCCGCCTCAGCTCTTGCCTGGTGTTCTTCCGCCTCCTGCGCCCGTTTCAGGGCCTCTTCCTCAATGACACCGCGCTTGATGTAGGTACGGCGCTTCCTGACTTCAACACTGACGGTTTTCGAGCGCACCTTGCTGCGGCTGCCGAGACCGGTCGCCGGCATTTTGATCTCACTGATGGTTTTCCTTCTCAGGGTGATCCTTTCCGGGCCGGACTGGTTGTCCTTTCCATGTTTTCGGCGCAGGTAACCGAGCAGTTCCGTCTTTTCATTATCGGAAATCCTGTCGTCCTCCGACTTGGCAGACAAACCGGCTTCCTGCAGTTGTTCAAGCAACCGCTCTACCGGTATCTGGATAACCTCGGCATACTGTTTTACAGTGACTTCAGGCATATTCAGCTCGCTTCATTTAAGCGCCGACTTCCTCTGCGGCGAACCAGGGAATACGCGCAGTCATGATCAACTTGCCTGCCCGCGTTTTGTCCAGACCCTCAATTTCAATCAGTTCATCCACCGAACTTTCCGCCAGGTCTTCCATGGTAACCACGCCGCGCACGGCCAGTTCATAGGCCAATGCTTCATCCATGCCTTCCATTTCCAGCAGGTCTGCGGCCGGTTCGACATCCACCAGTTTTTCTTCGTTCACGATGGCGCGGGTCAGCATGATATCCCGGGCGCGGTCCCGCAGTTCCTTTACCAGGCCGTCATCAAACTCTTCTATATCCTGCATCTCATTCTCGGGAACGTAAGCTATTTCCTCAACACTGGAAAATCCTTCCTGCACCAGGATGACGGCAATTTCCTCATCCACATCCAGTTCTTCCATGAACATCTGCTGCAGCGTCTGGGCCTCGGCTTCCGTCTTCTGGTCCGCCTGTTCCACGGACATGACATTCAGCTCCCACTGCGTCAATTCACTGGCAAGTTTCACGTTCTGGCCGCCCCGGCCGATTGCCTGCGACAGGTTTTCTTCAGACACCGCGACATCCATGCTGTGACTGTCCTCATCGACCAGTAT
>VYCZ01000041.1 GCA_009843675.1 Gammaproteobacteria bacterium
GCTTCTTCACCGAATTCGAGAAATGCGCGTTGCTTCTCAACGATGCAGGAAGCAAGCCGCAGCAGGGTTACGCTGCGACTCTGCAGGCTTTTTATCAACCAGCGCGCCTCCTGCAAATGATTTATAAGTGAGACGTTATCCGCGCTGTTGTCCGCCCTGCGAATCATGCCTGCATAACCCGTGTTGATACGCAGGCGCGGCAGCGCATCCGTATTGAGTTCCACTTTCCATGAAGCGCCTGCCTTTTTTACCAGCACATCCGGCACCACGTATTCGGCACGGGTATCCTGTACCTGGCTGCCCGGGCGCGGATGCAGGGACTGTATCAGTGCAACCGCCTGTTCCAATTGCTCCCGCTCCAGCTTCATCTGTTTTGCCAGGCGCTTGTAATCGTGTGCGGCCAGCAATTCCAGATGTTGGTCGACCACTGTGCGTGCTTCATCCAGCCAAGGAGTATCATGCGCCAGTTGCGCCAGTTGCAGGCTCAGACATTCAGCCAGGTTGCGGGCGCCAATGCCGGCCGGTTCGAAGGTTTGAACAAGGTGTAACACTGCCTCTATCTCATCCGCTTCAGCGTCGAAGTCGGCAGCCAGCGTGGCGCGGATTTCTTCCAGGCCGGCGGCCAGGTACCCATCATCACTGATTGCGTCGATCAGGGCGATGGCGATGGCCTTGTCGGTGACGGACAGTGTAACGAGGTCAAGTTGCGACAGCAGGTGGTGTTGAAGATTATGCTGTCCGATGTCCCGGTACTCATCGGAGTAGATCTCCGCCGTATCACCGCTCCGGGGATAGTAGGTCGCGGCATCATAGATATCGTCCCAGGCAGTATCAACCGGCAATTCATCGGGGGTTGCGTCATGATCGAATGCTTCGGGGTAGTCTGATCCGTTGACTTCCACAGTACCGGGTTCTGTAACGTTGTCCTGAAATCCGGCCGTATCATCTTCGTCCAGTTCCAGCATCATGTTGGAATCCAGCGCTCCCTGGATTTCCAGATTCAATTCCAGGCTGGACAACTGCAGCATCCGTATGGCCTGCTGCAACTGCGGCGTCATGGTCAAGCCATGACTTAATTTGAGGCCCAGCGATTGTTTCATATTTAAAAGTTTAGCGTAAAAATGCTGACTTGCAGGTTACATCTTGAACTCGAAACCAAGGTAGACATTTCTCACTGTTTCATTCGCCAGGATTTCATCCGGCGTCCCCTCTGCCAGAATTTTACCCTCATTAACTATATACACGCGGTCACAGGCGCCCAGGGCTTCCCAGACATTGTGATCGGTTATCAGGATTCCAATGCCTTTTTCCCGCAGGTAGCCTGTAATCCGTTGTATGTCGTTTATGGAAATGGGGTCAATACCGGCAAAGGGTTCGTCAAGCAGGAGAAATTGGGGTTCGGTAGCAAGCGCCCTGGCGATCTCCACTCGGCGCCGCTCCCCCCCGGACAGGCTCATGCCCAGGCTGTCACGGAGGTGGGACACGTGGAACTCGTGCAACAGCGCCTCGGTTCGCCGCCTGGCTTCCGCTTTGCCCAGGTTCTTGCGCAACTCAAGAACGGCCAGGATGTTTTCCTCTACGGTCAGCTTGCGGAAGATTGATGACTCCTGGGGCAGGTAACCCAATCCGAGTCGCGCCCGTTTTTCCATCGGCAACAGGCTTATATCATTTCCGTCCAGGAAAATTTCGCCACTGTCACAGGGAATCAGCCCGACGATCATGTGGAAACTGGTTGTCTTTCCCGCGCCGTTCGGACCCAGCAGGCCTACAATCTCACTGCTGTTGACGGTCAGGCTGATTTCGCTCACCACCTGGCGCGAGCGGAATGACTTGGATATGCCCTGTACGGATAAAACGTTCATACAACCTTACGAACCGGATTCCTTTTTCTTCTTCAGTATCAGTTTCACCCGGCTCTTTTTTTCGGTTGCGGGCGCTTTTGCCGATTCTTTGCCGTCCGGACGGCTCCATGCCTTCACCCGGCTGAGTTCGGTATTGTACTCTATCCTCTCTCCCACAAGGGTCGAGGTATCCTGTTTCACCCAGGCATCCCGGATCAATATCACAAGATTTTTCGTCTCATGATACTCCATACGTATTGCCTTTGCCTGGTCGTACACGCTGCTGTTGTCCGGCAATTGCTTGTAGGTTGCCGGGTTGCCCTCGATGATAATATAGTCCAGTTCATCCCCGCCCTTGCTGTATACTGTCATGACATCGCCCGTCATGTGGATGGACCCCTGCCGCACGATTACGTTTCCACGGTAAATGCTGACATCATTCATATCATCAAGTTCCGCTTCGTCGGCCTCGACCTCTATGGGCTGGTCCTTGTCCGTTGACAGGGCAAATGCCGCCAGGCTCCCTGACAGGCAGCACAACAGGACAAAAACGTCAACTGCCCGGCGCGATGTTCGCATCACCTGGTGAGGAACTCGGGTTAATGGTGGTTTTTTCATGTTTGATTACTTCCAGTCGGCTCTCCGGCAAATACGCTCGCATTCCCGTCCCGGTGATGACGGCAGTACCGGTAACGATGGTTGCGTAATTATCTGTCTCTGCATATTCCTCGTCCAGCAATACCTTAACATGGGAAGTGCTGACTTCCAGTACAGGGCTGCCCGTATCATCGTACTCCCACATTTTTACGATACCGTACAGCAGAATGGTATCATCATCTCCTGCCAGGCGTCCTTTTTCGGCATCGATATACAAAGGGAGTTCATCTTCACGGAATATTTCCATGCGCGGCCTGACCAGATCGGTGCTGTCATTATGCGGATAGTGGGCGAGATAGTCGGCCGACAGCCTGTTCTTGGGTTTGCCGTCCTGGTCCATGGTCAGGGTGGAGAAGTCCTCCATGTAATAGTCCGGCGCCCGCGCATCGGTTGCCGGCCCGCGGCCGGGATCTGCGGATAACCAGTTCAACAGCCAGGCGCTGCCGGCAGCCGCGCCGATCAGTAATGCAAGTATCAGTAACCGTTGGACCATGGGTTAGAGCACTTGCGCGCGCAGCAGATCGTGCATATTCAGAACGCCTGCCAGTCGTTGATCCTCATCCAGCACCAGCAAGGCATTAATCCGGTGTTCTTCCATCATCCGCAACGCCTCGGCAGCCAAGCAGGTTTCAGCGATAGTCCTCGGGTTTCTTGTCATCACTTCGGCAGTGGTAGTGGTATGCACATCGAAGCCGGCATCCAGCGTCCTGCGCAGGTCACCGTCGGTAAATATACCTGAAACTTCACCCTGCTCATCCAGCACTGCAGTCATGCCCAACCCTTTTGCGCTCATTTCCAGCAATGTGCGGCTCAATATGGTGTTCTCGTTCACCCTGGGGATGTCGTCTCCGGTATGCATGACATCCCTGACGGATGACAAGCGCCTTCCCAGCGAGCCGACGGGATGAGAACGGGCAAAATCATCGGCATCGAAGCCCCGGGCTTCGAGCAGTGCGATCGCCAGGGCATCCCCGAGAACCAGGCTGGCCGTGGTGCTGGCCGTGGGGGCCAGGTTCAGCGGACACGCTTCCCTGGCGACGCTGACGTCCAGGCAGGCTGCAGCGGCCGTTCCCAGGGTGGAGGCGGGATTGCCCGTCAGCGCAATGAGCGGTATATCCAGGCGTTTAATCACCGGCAGCAGGGTGATGATCTCCGCGGTTTCCCCCGAATTGGACAAGGCGATAACCACGTCACCCCGGGTGATCATACCCAGGTCGCCATGGCCGGCTTCGGCGGGGTGGACGAAAAAAGACGGGGTGCCCGTACTGGCCAGGGTAGCCGCAATCTTCTGGCCTATGTGGCCCGACTTGCCCATACCCAGGACCACAACCCTTCCCTCGCATGCCAGGATCAGTTGGCAGGCGCCGACAAAGTGGCTGCCAATACGCTGCTGCAGGGCGCTTACCGCCTGTCTCTCGGTATCGATGACCGAGCGGGCAGCCCGCATCAACTGTTGAGGATCTGACATGTTTTTCACCTGACCTGCTTTACCCCTGGAACAGCCAGTACTGGTAACCGATAAAACATAGCAGCAACACGGCGCCTTCCGCGCGGCTGTACCTGTATTTACTGGAATAAAACACCATCCATGCCATCATCAGGGTCAAGCCTGCCATAATGAGAAAATCCCGCACCAGGACTTCCCGGCCGAAGGTATCAGGATAAATAATACACGGTATGCCCAATACCATCAGCATATTAAACATATTGGAGCCGATCACGTTGCCGATTGCGATATCCATTTCCTTCTTGGCAACGCTCATCAGGGAAGCGGCAAGTTCCGGCAAACTGGTTCCGACCGCAATGATAGTCAAGCCGATGACCAGGTCGCTGACGCCGAACTCCCTGGCAATATAGACCGCGCCGCGCACCAGCAGTTCCGCGCCCCCCAGT
>VYCZ01000427.1:0-1863 GCA_009843675.1 Gammaproteobacteria bacterium
GTAACCCGCCTTTTGGCGGCGCCAAGTTTCAGACTCCCGAACAACGTGAGCAGGTGCGCAGGATAGCGGCGCTGGGCAAAAGCGGCGGCACTCTGGATTACGTCACTGCTTGGCTCATCAAGGCAGGAGACTATGTTCAGGCAAGCAACGCCCGTATTGGCTTTGTTTCCACCAACTCAATCACCCAGGGTGAGCAAGTGGGGCAACTCTGGCCCATCCTGTTTGACCGCGGCAAGCTGGAGATTGCCTTTGCGCATCGGACTTTTGCCTGGGGTTCGGATGCGCGCGGAAAGGCCAATGTCCACGTGGTGATTATCGGTCTGGACAAACGGGAGCAGGCACGAGCAGAAAAACGGCTGTTCAACTACCCCGATATCAAGGGCGAACCGGAAGAAACCGGCCATTCCATAATCTCGCCTTACCTGTTCGATGCCGGCGGACTGACCGACCCATACATGACAGTGCAGGAGGAAAGCAGTCCAATTAATGGAATGGTTCAATTACGTTATGGATCACAACCTATTGATGGTGGGCACTACATTTTCGATGCTGAAGAACGAGCAGCATTTCTAAATCAGGAACCTGATGCGGAACCTTACTTTTGTCCATTTGTAGGTGCCCGTGAGTATATACAAGGCAAAGAACGTTGGATTCTCGCTTTGAGGGATATATCCCCTACTGTGCTGGCGAGGCTCCCCCATATCCGTGATCGTGTTGCCACTGTTCGGGAATATAGACTAGCGAGCAAGCGGAGCGTTACACGTGAACTTGCTTCACTTCCAACTCTGTTTGCATTCACAACAATACCAACGCAACCGTTTCTGGTCATTCCTGAGGTCAGTTCGGAGCGTCGGGAGTATGTACCCATAGGCTGGCTTGAACCGCCGACAATACCAAGCAACCTCGTGCGCGTTCTTGAAGGCGCCACCCTCGCGGATTTCGCTTTGTTAACCTCGGCGATGCACATGGCCTGGCTGCGCCACGTCGGCGGAAGGCTGAAGAGCGACTACCGCTATTCCATCGGCCTTGTCTACAATACCTTCCCGACACCGCCCGGCTTTGGAAACAGAAGCGCAGACCTTTCAAGGCTGGAACCGCTGGCGCAAGCCGTCCTGGACGCCCGTGCTGCTCATTCAGACGTAACACTCGCTGAGCTTTACGATCCCGACCTCATGCCGCCAAACCTGCGCCGTGCACACCAGGCTCTCGACCGGGCACTGGACCGGCTCTACCGTAAATCAGGCTTCGCCTCCGAACGCGAGCGTATCGAACACCTGTTCATGCTGTATGAGAGGATGATCAGCACAACGACCGGAGGACACTCAAATGTCCAAATCCAAGTTCAGTAAAGAGGAGTTTGACAAGGTAGAGCGCAAGGACATAATGCTGGCGGACATGGCGGAAACAAAAACCATTATTTCATCTGCGTCATCTGCGGATGAATCTATCTGTTGCGGTAGGTGATCCTGCCCTTTGACAGGTCGTATGGGGTCATTTCTACGGTGACGCGGTCCCCGGTGAGGATGCGGATGTAGTTCTTGCGCATTTTCCCGGAAATATGGGCGGTAATGAGATGCCCGCTATCCAGTTCGACCCTGAACATGGTGTTCGGAAGGGATTCTATTATCGTTCCTTCCATTTCAATCTGGTCTTCTTTCGGCATGGTTCCTCGCGGTTGAAAAAAACGGGATTATGGCCTAACCGGGGACGGATTTCAAATCCGAATTGTTCATAAAAAACGGTGGTGTATCCGTTTGAAATGCATGGGCTCGGCATACTGTGTTTACCCGACAGTTGCAACCTGGACACTGGCAGGGTTATTTCACGCTGGCGTTCAAGGTGCATTCCGGATGACTGCTGATG
>VYCZ01000427.1:1873-4378 GCA_009843675.1 Gammaproteobacteria bacterium
CTGATGCGCCGGGGAACCAGAGGAGGAGGTTGACTAGTAATGCAATCTGCATTACACTGTGAGCAGATGCATTACATTGCAAGCAGAAAGGAGACCTGACATGCTGGACCTGAATGTTACCGGCTTGAACAGCGAAAAGCAGACACGCACCACACAGGTGCGGCATGGCGATAGCCTGGCCGTACTGATCGAGCGCGCTACAGCGGCGCTGGGTGTCGAAAAATCCGTATTCCTGCGTAACGCTATCGCAAAGGAAGCGCAACGAGTCATTGAGACCAGTTCGCGCCACGTGCTGACGGCAGGGGATGCCAAACTGTTCGCGGCGGCGCTTGACAAGCCGCCGGCACCGACGCCACGCGCCCTCAAAGCCGCCGCTTCCTACCGGCGTCGCGTGGCAAATGCTGACTGAAGGCGCATCCCTCAATATCGAAGGCTGGAACCCGGGTCGACATGATCACTCCGGGTTTGACTGTGGCGTCGGACGGTTGAACAATTTTCTGAAGCTGTCCGCGCGGAAGCAGCAGAAAGACGACATGACCCGGGTCTATGTCGCCGTGGAGCCTGGGCAAACGAAAATCCTTGGCTATCATGCGATCAATGTCGGCACAATGAATGTAGCTGAACTGGCCAAACCGCCGAGAGGCACACCAGGCCATGGAGAAATCCCGGTCCTGTTCCTGGGTCAGGTTGCTGTTGACCAAAAGGCGCAGGGGCTTGGAGTTGGCAGTCTGCTCATGCACCACGTCTTCGAGAAGGCTTGTGTCATTGCCGATGAAGCCGGCTGCCATGCCATTTTGCTGGACGTGATGTCGGATGGTGATGCGGAAGCCTTCACGCGGCGTAAGGAGTGGTATCGAGAGTTCGGGTTTCAGAGTTTCGCCAGCAATGAAGCCCGCATGTTCATGACGCTGAAACAGGTTCGCCGGATTGTCGAAACCTGATTCGAAGAAGGAGGCGGTTATATCGGCCGCTTGAACCTGGAGGATTACCATTGAGGGCTATAAATCAAATCAAATCAAAGTGAACATGACTCCTTCGCATCCGGGCGACTTCATACGCACGGAGGTTATCGAAGAACTGGGCCTCACTATGACAAAGGCAGCACAGATTCTGGGGGTTCGGCGAGCTACGCTTTCAGCTTTGTTGAACGGACATGCCTCGCTATCGCCGGATATGGCGTTACGCATTGAGAAAGCCTTTGACGTCAGTATGGATATGCTGTTGCGAATGCAGGCCTGGTGGGATGCCTAATCAGCCATAACCAAACATCGCCGTAGCGTATGCGGGGTCAGTTCGCACGATGCATACCTGAGGCCCATTATTTCAACACTCGGCACTCTACAATTCTGTGGATTGAATTGGCTCATAATCAGCTCAGAAAATGGACAACACTTGAAGTCAACTATTGTCCATAATCTCCTGCAGAAAAGAAACCAGGCTGAGGGCTGAGACCCCGGGCGCGATGACGCCCCCTGCCGGCGTATCAGCCGAGCCTGTGTGAACTACTATGGATCGGGTTTGATAGGTTTTGATTGCTTTGGCCAATCGGCTCAAGGGCTGCGCCATGGACGGTTTCGGTGTTTTCGTTGCCTTCGCTTCCACAAGCAACAGGAGGCCCGCGCCGCCCGGTACGACAAAATCAACCTCCAGCCCCTGCTGGTCGCGAAAATAGTACAGTTCCTTTCGTTTGCCGCTGTTGCACTGGCGTTTGACAATTTCCGCGGCGACAAAGCCTTCAAACAAGCTTCCGTAGAACGGCGCTTTGTGCAGTGCTGCAACGCTATCGATACCCAGCAGGTGGCAAACCAGGCCGGAATCGGTGAAATACAGTTTGGGTGATTTAATCAGGCGCTTGCCGAAATTTTCATAAAACGGCGGAACCACGATGATCTGTCCCGTCATTTCCAGCACGTTCAACCATGCAGAAAGCGTCGGTACTGAAACGCCCAACGGCGCTGCTAAATGGGTTTTATTCAATATGCTGCCGTGGCGGAAGGCCAACAACGCCATGAAACGCCTGAACGTGCTCAGGTCCTTGATGGCGGTAATGGCGCGCACGTCCCGTTCCAGGTAAGTCTGGATATATGATCGAAACCAGAGATCGGTAATGGCGGGTTTTTTGACGATATCCGGGTAACCGCCATGCAGCACACTGACTTTATCGGTTTCGAGTATGGACAGGGGAAACAGTTGCAATACCGCTACCCGTCCGGCCATGGATTCGGATACATCCTGCATCAGCGGCGCTTCCTGTGAGCCGGTCAACAGCCATTGTCCCTTGTGCTCGGGATCGCTGTCTATGCGCGTCCGGATGTATCCTAACAGCGCCGGCGTATTCTGTATCTCATCAAGGACCACAGGGGTCTTCAACTCATCGAGAAATCGCCGGGGGTCGCTGTTAACGCGGGCTATCACGTCGGGGTCTTCGAGCAGGATATAGTTTGCCTTCGGATAGGCGTGCTTCAACAAGGTGGTTTTGCCGCATTGCCGTGGTCCGGTCAGCAG
>VYCZ01000202.1 GCA_009843675.1 Gammaproteobacteria bacterium
GAGCATGGCCTGTCCTACAGCCGGTTCATGGACGGATTGCACAAGGCGGACATAAAGGTAGACCGAAAGGTGCTGGCGGAACTCTCCGTCAACGACAAGCCCGCGTTTGCGCAACTGGCGGAGCAGGCCAGGCAGAATATCTGACTGGAAAAGGGTGTTGACCCTGTTCCCTCCGCCCAGGAAACTGCCCCTTATTTGTCATGTCCGATCTCAGGGATCTGCTTACACGGGCGCTGGATGAGGTCGCAGGGACCTCGGATGAGCGCAGCCTGGATGACGTGCGCATCCGTTACCTCGGAAAAAAAGGCGAAATCACGCAACAGTTAAAGCGTTTGGGGAATTTGCCTGAGGAAGCGAGACCCGCGGCGGGCCAGGCAATCAACCAGGCCAAGCAACAGGTCCAGGATGCGCTGAGCCGGCGCAGGGCGGAACTGCAGCAGGAGCAACTGGCGCAACGTCTTGCCCGGGAACGTATCGATATCACCTTGCCGGGGCGCGGCCAGCGCAGCGGAGGGTTGCATCCGGTTACACTGACCCTGCAGGAGATAGAACGCCTGTTCGTGGAAACCGGGTATATCGTCGTTGACGGTCCCGAGATCGAAGATGACTACCACAACTTTGCCGCCCTGAATATCCCCGAACATCACCCGGCCCGGGCCATGCACGATACCTTCTATTGTAACGCGGACCTGCTGTTGCGTACCCACACTTCAAATGTGCAGATACGTTATATGAACGAAAACCCGCCGCCGTTGCGGGTCATCGCGCCCGGCCGGGTGTACCGCTGTGATTCCGACATGACCCACACGCCCATGTTTCACCAGGTGGAAGGTATCCTGGTGGATGAAGGCATTACCTTCGCCCACCTGAAGGGCGTGCTGGAGGACTTTGCCGAGCGTATTTTCGGGGCGGGAGTGCGTACGCGGTTCCGTCCCTCGTACTTCCCGTTTACGGAACCGTCCGCGGAAGTGGACATCATGGGTGACAAGGGCTGGCTGGAAATCCTGGGGTGCGGCATGGTGCATCCGACGGTGCTGGAGAACGTGGGAATCGACAGCCGGAAATATTCCGGTTTTGCCTTCGGCATGGGGGTGGAACGGATCGCCATGTTGCGCTACGGAATCAGCGACATACGCATGTTCTTCGAAAACGACCTGCGCTTCCTGCGCCAGTTTAATTAACCCCCATGAAATTCAGCGAACAATGGCTGCGCGAGTGGGTGAACCCACCCGTTTCAACGGAGACCCTGGCGGACCAGCTCACCATGCTGGGCATGGAGGTGGAGGAGATGGCTGCCGCGGGGCCGGACCTGGGCGACGTAGTGGTTGCCAGGGTGGAGGCGGTAACCGCACATACTGACGCAGACAATCTTTTGGTCTGCACGGTAAAAAAAGACGAGGGAGCCCCGGTTACGGTCGTGACCGGCGCGCCGGGCGTTAAACCCGGCTGTTGTTATCCGTACGCGGGCATCGGCGCGCGCCTGCCGGGTTCCGGGGTGATAGAGGAGATGAATATCCGTGGTGTGACATCCATGGGCATGCTCTGCTCCGCGGCCGAACTGCAGTTGTCGGACGATGAGGATGAGTTGTTTCTGCTGGATGATGATGCCGGGCCCGGCGCTGCATTCGCGGAGGCGCTGCGCCTGGATGACCGGGTGATTGACATCGGCCTGACACCAAACAGGGGCGATTGCCTGAGTATCAACGGGATAGCCCGGGAGGTCGCCGTCATCAACCGTATGCAGCCCGGGCGTCCGGTGGACGATTCCCCGGCGCCGGTAGTTCATGAGAGAGCCCGCGCCGTCAACCTGGCGGCGCCTGACGGTTGCCCGCGCTATGCGGGGCGTATTATCAACAATATCGATATGGCGCGTCCAAGCCCGTTATGGTTGCGGGAAAAGTTGCGCCGCTGCGGATTGCGCAGCCTCAACCCGGTCGTCGATATTACCAATTACGTCATGCTTGAGCTGGGGCAGCCCATGCACGCTTTTGACAACGACAGGTTAAACGGCGCGATAACCGTGCGCTATGCCGGCGGGGGTGAGGAAATTACCCTGCTGGATGGAGAGTCCCATACGCTGCCGGAATCGACCCTGGTGATTGCCGATGCGGATCGTGCGGTGGCAATGGCCGGCGTGATGGGCGACCTGGATTCAGGCGTCAGCGCTTCCACCCGGCATGTGTTCCTGGAAAGCGCGTTTTTTACACCGCTTGTCATTGCCGGCAGGGCCCGGCAGTTCGGGCTGCAGACGGATGCGTCTCATCGTTTTGAGCGGGGCGTGGACTTTACCTTGCAGCGCCGGGCCATGGAACGCGCAACGCGCCTGATCCTGGAAATTTGCGGTGGGGAACCGGGGCCGGTGACCGAGACAGTGGAAACGCAGGCATTGCCGGAACGCCGGACTGTGGACCTGCGTCCCGCTGCGGTAGAGCGCCTGCTGGGCGAACCCATAGACAGGAAAACCTCTGTCGGGATCCTGACCCGCCTGGGTCTGGAGGAAGTAACGCGGGCTGAAGAAGACAGTTGCCGGTTCAATGTGCCCCCCCATCGTTTCGATATTACGCTGGAAGCTGACCTGATCGAGGAGATTGCCCGCGTCTACGGTTACCGCAATATCAACAGCGCGTTGCCGCCGGCGCGCCTGGCCATGCGCGAGCCCGGTTCCCGGGAACGCATGAACCTGGTACGCATGGCGTTGGTGAATCGGGGCTACCAGGAAGCGATTACCTACAGCTTTGTCAGTCATGACTTGCAATCCCGGTTGTTCCCCGGACAAGCCGGTATATCCCTGCTCAATGCCATCTCCGCTGATATGGAGCGCATGCGTCTCAGCCTGTGGCCGGGACTGTTGACGGCATTGCGGCATAATCTCAATCGCCGGCAGGCGCGCGTGCGCCTTTTTGAATCAGGAAAAGTTTTCGGCAGCAACGGTGATATCCGGCAGTCGCCGGCAATTGGCGGGCTGAGTTACGGCGCGGCTGAGCCTGAACAATGGGACCGGCGCAGCGCAGCCGGTGATTTCTACGATATCAAGTCTGACGTGGAAGCTGTTTTATCAACCTGTTGCGGTCCGGTTGCGCCGGAATACAGGCCTGTCGGCGTACCCGCCCTGCATAACGGCAAGGCCGCGGAGATTATTTATGATGATCGCCGCGTCGGCCTCGTCGGTGTGCTTCACCCGGAGATACAGGCGCAACTGGAGATTGAGGCCGAGGTCTGCCTGTTTGAGTTGTACCTTGACCGAATGCCGGAAAGGTACGGTCCCGGGTATAAGGTGGTTTCCAGGTTTCCCGTCGTGAAACGGGACTTGTCGGTTCTTGTGGACAGGGATATCCCCATAGCGGACCTGTTGAACTGTATAAACAGCGTAAATTTAACCCTTGACGCTGATCCTGCCGCGCAAGGAGCGGTCGCGCAGGAGACGGCAAATTTCCTGGCGGAACTGGATCTGGTGGACATTTACCAGGGAGAACCCGTGCCTGAAGGAAAAAAAAGTGTCACATTGGGCTTGACGTTTCAACGAATATCAGACACTCTAATAAATCAACAGGTGGACAGCATGATGTCCCGGATACTGGATTCTCTTTACAGAGAATTTAATGCACAGTTGAGGGAATGAGAATGGCAGCACTGACTAAAGCGGATATGGCCGAGAGGCTCCATCACCAGGATGGCCTGAACAAGCGGGAAGCTAAGGAAATAGTGGAGATGTTTTTTGAGGAAATACGTTCTGCGCTGGAGGCGGGGAACCAGGTCAAGCTCTCCGGCTTTGGTAATTTTGAACTGCGAAACAAAAAACAGCGCCCGGGGCGCAATCCGAAGACCGGGGAGGAAATCCCGATCAGCGCGCGCCGCGTGGTAACATTCCGTCCCGGACAAAAACTGAAAGCGCGGGTAGAGGCCTATGCTGGAACCGGCACAGAATAGCGAATTGCCGGCTATTCCCAGTAAACGGTATTTTACCATCGGGGAAGTCAGCGACCTGTGCGCAGTCAAACCCCATGTATTGCGCTACTGGGAGCAGGAGTTCCCCCAACTCAAACCCCTTAAACGGCGCGGCAACAGGCGTTATTACCAGAGGCAGGATGTAATATTGATAAGACAGATCAGGAGCCTGCTTTATGAGCATGGGTTTACCATCAGCGGAGCGAGACAGCGCCTGTCCGGCGATGAAGCCCGGGAAGATTCCAACCAGAGCCAGCAGATTATCCGCCAGTTGTGCGCTGAACTGGAAAAAGTAAGAGACCTGTTGCGGCGTTAACCCTGACGGTATTCCGTTCATCCTCCTCGCCCTGTTCCTCAGGGCTGACAACAAAACAAGGCCGGGGCGTGGCGCAGTCTGGTAGCGCACTGCAATGGGGTTGCAGGGGTCGG
>VYCZ01000441.1:0-3839 GCA_009843675.1 Gammaproteobacteria bacterium
TCCGTGAAGTCGCCGGTGCTGTGCGGCTAATCTACTGTTACCGTGTCAGGCTTCTGGACGGCGCCACGAAAGAGGAAGCCTTACGTTCGGGCGTGGATATGACACTGGCCGAAACCACAGCAGGCATATAATGAAAGGCTACGAACGGGGTCAGCGGGGTCAGAGTAAGAAATTCGAAGAATTTTTACTCTGACCCCATAAATCATAAACAATCATGAACCCAGCCAGGAAAATTCCCAAAGGCAGGGGCACATCCTCAAAAGTCGATGCCCGGTTTCTTGAACATCGGCGCGCCGAATTCGACGACGGCTGGGCGCTGGAACAGGAAGAGAGGACTGTGCCCACGGAAATCTTCCGGGAAACCCCGCGCACGGTCATTACCCGCAACCAGTCCCCGGACATCCCGTTTGAAACCTCTGTCAACCCCTACCGGGGTTGCGAGCACGGTTGTGTCTACTGCTATGCCCGCCCCAGTCATGCCTACGTGGATTTATCGCCGGGAATAGATTTTGAAACAAAGATATTCGCCAAAACCAATGCCGCGGAAATATTGCGGAAAGAACTGGGGAAACCCCGCTACGTCTGCAAACCCATTGCCATGGGCACCAACACGGACCCCTATCAACCCGCCGAGCGGCAGCTTCGTATCACCAGGGACATTATCCAGGTGCTGCATGATTGCCGTCATCCGTTGTCCATAGTCTCCAAATCCTGGTTGGTTGAACGGGACCTGGACCTGCTCGGGCCCATGGCTGCGGACGGCCTGGCCAAGGTATTCGTGTCGGTGACAACACTCAACCATGACCTGGCCAGGCGCCTGGAACCGCGCACAACCGCCCCGGCGCGGCGTCTGAAAACCGTGAAGGCCCTGAACCGAGCCGGCGTGCCCACCGGGGTCATGTTTGCGCCGGTTATCCCCTTCATCAATGACGCGGAAATGGAAACCGTACTGGAGCAGGCCGCGGCAGCTGGCGCCAAAGCGGCCGGTTATGTCATATTGCGGTTGCCGAACGAGGTCAAGCAGTTGTTCCGCGAGTGGTTGGAGACCCATGAACCCGGGAAAACGGAACACGTGTTCAGTATCATCCGCGATTTGAGGTCGGGACGCGAGAACGACCCCGAATATTTCACCCGCATGCGCGGCCAGGGTGTTTACGCCGACCTGGTCCGGAGCCGGTTCCAGAATGCCTGCCGGAAATTCGGCTTGAACAACGAAAGTGAGGAGTTAAACACGAGCCTGTTTAAGCCGCCGATAGTCGCGGACCGCCAGCAATCCCTGTTTTGATCTGGTGACTAACCCCGGCACCGCCAATGCTTCGAGCGCCGCTGCGACGGCAAAAACAATTCGGCGCGCAGGGCGTCCCGCGCGCCGGAACCACGGCTTATGGAGGCGGAAGGGATGCGGAGAGGACCGGCTCTCAGGCCGGGTGACACTATTGTCGGCTCTCAACATTCTCCATTTGTCAAGTCGACCAGTGTCGTCATTTTGCACATCCTCATTATTTCGTCATTATTATTTGTCTCTGCGCAAATCCTGTCGACCCCCGTATCCGTACCGTATCCAAACACCGTCTGTACTGACTATAGCAGAACAATCGTGTGGTTGTTATGTTGATAAAGGCATTTAATTGTGAGTTTTTCGGGGAATACGACAAATATCAATCAAATAACACGCGAGGACGCGGCACCGGCCGTCAGCACCGCCAAGGGAGCGATGACAACCGGCTGCCTTATTGGAATTTGATTGAACCGAAGGAGGTGGATAAGATGGAAACGGTGATGGATATCGACTACCGTAAGTTCATACAAGGGTCTTTTCTTTGTTGCCTGGTGATTTTTATGGTTGCCCCCATACAACCCGTCCTGGCTCAGGAGGGTGAAGAACTGGTCATCGAGGAAATCATCACTATCGGCACCCGCAGCCAGAGGCCACGTTCGGCCGTGGCGTCAACGGCGCCCATAGACGTATTTTCTGCTGAGGAGTTCAACCGCATCGGCAATGCCGCGGATATTACCGATAACCTGAAGGCGCTGACACCCTCCTATAACGCCACAACGGCCTCCGGCGACCAGGATACCTTTGTGCGGCCCATCTCCATGCGCGGCCTTGCTCCGGACCAGACCCTGGTCATGATCAACGGCAAACGCCGTCACCGGGCGGCACTGGTTGCCGAGTTCACCCCGGGCGCCGGCAAGGGTGCACATGGCCCCAATATCGGCATGATCCCGAGTATCGCCATCAAGAACGTGGAGATACTGCGTGACGGCGCGGCCGCCCAGTACGGCGCCGACGCCATTGCCGGGGTCATCAACTTCCAGATGAAGGATGCCGCGGAAGGCGGCGCGTTGCGGGTCCAGTACGGCGAATTTTACCAGGACGAGCAGAGTTACAAGGTGGAGGGTAATATCGGTTTCCCCCTGGGCGACAACGGCTTCATCAACGCGAGCGTGGAATACTCCGATAACGACGCGCTGTCGCGCGGCCACCAGCGGCCCAATGCCCAGACCCTGATCGACAACGATGTGCAGGCTGGACAGGACACCCCGTTCGACGATGCGCCGTTCGCCCAGACCTGGGGCCGTCCGGCATCCGAAAATATCCTGCTGTTCATCAATTCCGGGATCGATATCAGCGACAATGCCGAACTCTACATGCACGGGAATTACGCGGAGACCGACGGGCGCTACCGTTTCTTTTTCCGCAACCCCGAGTTCCCGCTGGGCTGCAGTCTCAGCGCCAGTAACACACCGTGTCTCGTGGAACCGCACTCACACCTCAGGCCTCTGCGTGAAGCGGGCCTGCGCGGCCTGCCGGCGGGTTTCACGCCGTTCTTCGATGGCGACCACACCGATTTCAGCGTGGTCGGCGGCCTCCGCGGTGACGTCAACGGCCTGTTCTACGATGTCAGCGTCGGTTACGGTGAAGACGAACTGGATTTCCTGCTCAACAACACCATTAGCCGCGATCCGGCGCTGGCCGCCAATGCCGACGGCAGCCCCGGCCAGCGGGATTTTGACGTGGGCGCCTGGATCCAGGAGGAGATCAATATCAACCTGGACCTGTCGAAACAGTTGACCAACCGCCTGCACTTTGCAATGGGCGCTGAGTGGCGCGAGGAAACCTTCGTTATCACGCCCGGCGAACCCTCCTCCTGGTCGGGCGCCGGCGCCAGCGGCTTCAAGGGATTTGTCCCTGCTGATTCCGGGTCTTTCTCACGGGACAATTACGCCCTGTACGGCGAACTGGAAGTGGAGATGACGGACAGGATGCTGATGCAATATGCAGTGCGCTACGAGGATTTTTCTGATTTCGGCAGCACCATCAACGGCAAGCTGGCGACGCGTTACGACCTGTTTGATTTCCTGACCCTGCGCGGCGCGGTCTCCACCGGCTTCCATGCTCCCACGCCCGGCCAGTCCAACGTGCGCAAGGTGACCACCACCTTCGACGCCAATCTCAATGTATCGGTGGAAGAGGGAACACTCCCCCCCGGCCATCCGCTGGTGTTGGCGGCCGGCGGCGCGCCCCTGAAGGAGGAGCAATCGGTCAACCTCAGCATGGGCTTTGCAGCCGACCTGACGGATATGTTCGGCGGGGCCTATACGACCCTGACGGTGGATTTCTACGAGATAAAGATCGACGATCGCATCTACAAGACCAGCGGCGCGTTTCCCGCCCCGCATCCCGACAGCATCACGACGGACTGTAACGACATCAGGGCGTTGTGCACCAACATTTCATTCTTTACCAACGCCCTGGACATGGAATCCCAGGGGGTTGACGTGGTCCTGGCCTCTTCCCTGGACTGGAGTGCTGCGGTCAGCACGGACCTTACCTT
>VYCZ01000441.1:3849-4341 GCA_009843675.1 Gammaproteobacteria bacterium
CCTTCGCCTTCAGTTACAACGAAGTTGACGTGACCGGACAGGGCGAGATCGGCGGCAGACTCCCCGTATCCGCTGCGGACGTCCAGGATATCGAACACAGCTACCCGAACGAGCGTTTCGTGGTCAGTGCATTCACCACGTTTACCGACAAGGTGGATTTGATGGTGCGCGCCAACTACTACGGACCTCATTACGACCAGAACGGCACGATTGACGGCTCATCGCCTTCCGCCAAAATCGGTCCGGAACTTTTTGTCGATCTGGAACTGGGATACAACTTCAATGACAACCTGCGTTTCCTGGTCGGCGCATCCAACGTGTTCGATACATTCGTGGACAAAATCCGCCCGACGGACACCTGCGGCAGCCAGGGGCAAGCCTGCGCCAACCGCTGGAGCCAGGGCATGCCTTATGCGCGTCGCGCCGCTGCCAACTACGAGGGTGGGTCCTGGTACGTGCGGGCCGGGTACAGCTGGTAGCGCCGCAATGCAG
>VYCZ01000164.1 GCA_009843675.1 Gammaproteobacteria bacterium
CGCGGTGAGGAAGGCACACGTGCGAGTATGCTGACAGCGGACAATGTCGTGCGCCTGCGCGCCTATGATGACGGTTCCACCGAGGTCTATTGCAGCTCGGAATCCTCCATCACCGGCCGGCTCGGCAAATACGGAGCAGGCATGATGATGAAAAAGGCCGATGCCATCTGGGAGAAACTCGCTGAAAACGTTTGCAGGGCAATAGAAGGAACCGACTGAATTGAAACCGGCCACATTCGATTACGTCCGAGCGGAGTCCGTGGACCAGGTCCTGGTTCTGCTGGAGCGACACGCGGGTTCCGCCAAGGTTCTGGCAGGCGGGCAAAGCCTGAATCCAACCCTGAACATGCGCTTGTCGGCGCCCGACCTGCTCATCGATATTAACGATCTGGATGTACTCAAGGGCATCAGGGTTGATGGGGACATGCTGCGCATCGGCGCCCTGGTCCGCCATGCGGAAATCGAGCAATCGGAACTTGTCGCGACACACGCGCCCCTGTTGAAAAAAGCCATCGGGCACGTCGCCCATGCGGCGATACGCAACAGGGGGACGATCGGCGGCAACGTGTCACTGGCCGACCCGGCTTCGGAACTGCCGGCCTGTTGTGTCGCCCTGGACGCCAGCATCGCGATACAAAACAAGCAAGGTACAAGGGTTGTGCGCGCCCGTGATTATTTCAGGGACCTGTATGAAACAGACCTGCAGGAAAACGACCTGATGACTTCGATCTCGTTTCCCGTCGCCGGAGAAACGGCCGTCTGCGCGTTCCGCGAGTTTGTCCGTCGCAAAGGTGATTTCGCTTCAACCGGCCTCGCGGTCAATGCTGAGATTGAAAACGGCGTATTCACTTCATTCAGCCCGGTGTTTTTTGCCGTCGCCAACATCCCCGTGCTGGCTGCCGGTGTCGCGCAACGCCTGGTGGACGTGGCGCTGACTAAAGAACGAATTGAACAGGCAATTGCTGCTGTGGACGATGATGTTGATATCACCGGTGATGCTTACATGGGTACGGAAATGAAACGGCACCTGGCGAAACATTACCTGCGAGAGGTTATCGAGGAACTGTATGGATAAGGAACCGCATTTTCCCGTCGCGATTACGGTCAACGGTGCACTCGTTGGAGCAGAAGTGCCCGCCCGGGAAAGCCTGGCGGATTTCCTGCGCCACCGGGCAGGTTTGACCGGCACCCACGTCGGTTGCGAACAGGGCATCTGCGGCGCCTGTACGGTCAGGTTTGACGGCCGGATCGCCCGCTCCTGCCTGACCTTGGCGGCACAGGCTCACGGCCATAGTGTTGAAACCATCGAGGGGATGACCGACAGTGGTGAATTAGCTTCATTGCAGGCGGCATTCCTCAAGCATAATGCCGCGCAGTGCGGGTTCTGCACGCCCGGCATGCTGGTTACCGCAGCGGAATACCTGACCGGCGGCGGGCGCGCCGACCGGGGGTCGATCCGGGAATTCCTGTCCGGCAACTACTGCCGTTGTACGGGCTATCACGCCATCGTCGACGCCATTGAAGAAGTTGCCGGGAGCAAAGCCGATGCCTGATCCCTTCACAATCGATCCGGGAACTGCCAGGCCGGACGCCGGTAAATTCATCCAGGGCCGGGGACGCTACCTCGACGATATCTCGGTCACCGGCATGCTTCACGTGTGTTTCGTACGCAGCCCCTATGCCCATGCAAAAATTGCCGGCATAGATGCCTCCAGGGCCCTGGAACTGAGCGGCGTCAGCCACGTTTTCACCGGGCGGGACCTGGCGGCTGTCTGCCAACCCTGGACTGCGCGGCTGACCAACCTGGGTGAGATGAAAACTGCGCCGCAGGCGGCCATGCCTGTGGACGTCGTCAGGTGGCAGGGTGAGCCGGTCGCGGCCGTTGTCGCAGTTTCAAGAGCCATTGCCGAGGATGCGGCGGAATTGGTTGAAGCGGAATACGAAGAATTGCCCGCAGTCACGGACCCGGAAGCGGCAACCGGACCGGATGCGCCACTGGTCCATCCGGAACTGGGGACCAACCTGGCCTGGTCGATCAATATCGATACGGGTGAGGTGGATGATGCCATGGCCGGGGCCGACCTGGTGATTGAGAGAACGTTCGAGGTGAACCGGCAGACCGGCGTCACGCTGGAACCGCGCGGCGCCATTGCCGACTACGATCCGTCCAAACGCTACCTGACCCTGTACCTGACCAGCCAGGTGCCCCATATCCAGCGCTATATCTACGCCCGGCAACTGGGTCTGAAGGAAGCGAACGTACGCATCATCTGCCCGGATATCGGCGGCGGTTTCGGCCTGAAACTGCACGTCTATTCCGACGAGATCGCCACCGCCGCGATCAGCATGCTGCTGCGTCGGCCGGTGAAATTCGTCGCTGACCGGCTGGAATCGTTCGTGTCCGATATCCATGCCCGGGGACACCGGGTAAAGGCCAGGATGGGGGTCAATACCGATGGTAAAATCCAGGCCCTGGAAGTGGACGACCTGGCCGGCGCGGGGCCTTACCTGATACACCCCCGCACCAGCGTGATCGAACCCCTGCTGGTCGCCATCTGTACGCCGCTGGCCTACGACCTGAAGCATTACCGCGCAACTGCATCACTGGTTTACCAGAACAAGGTCAGCACCGGCCAGTACCGCGGCGTGGGCATGCCTGTCGCCAGCCTGGTGGCGGAAGGGATGGTGGATACGGCCGCCAGGGCGATCGGCCTCGACAAGGCCGAGATAAGAAAACGCAATCTGTTCATGGATGATGCATACCCCGTTACCGGCATCTCCGGCGAATATCTCGAATGTTTATCCCAGCAGGCGTCCCTGGACAAGCTGCTGGGGATGATGGACTACGACGGGTTGCGCGGGGAACGTGACGCAGGACGCAACCAGGGCATCTACAAGGGCATCGGCCTCGCGACCGTGGTGGAGGGCACTTCGCCAAGTCCCGCCCTGTATGCCGCGGGCGGCGCGCCGATCAGTTCCCGGGATGCTTGTACCCTGCGCCTGGAAGCGGACGGCAACATCTCCTGCGCAACCGGCCTGACCGACCAGGGCCAGGGCGGAGAGGCCGTGGTGACATCCATAGTCTCCGATGTGCTCGGCGTGGCCAGGGACGAGATCAACGTCGTCATGGGCGATACCGCCACCACGCCGTTCGGCGGCGGCACCTGGGCATCCAGGGGCACAGCCATCGCGGGCGAGGCATGCCTGCTGGCGGCGGCGGAGATGCGGGAGAAAATCCTGGAGGTGGCCGCCGCCGTCCACGAACAGCCGGCGGACATACTCACCATCCGTGTCGGCGACATCATCAATCTTGAGACGAACGATAAAATTTCATCCCTGGCGGAGATCGGCAACACGATCCATTTCAACACGCATACCCTGCCGGCGGACCTTGAGCCGGAACTGATCGTCACCCGCCACTACAGCCAGCGCGAACAACTCATGGTGTATGCCAACTGCGCCCTGGGCGTATCCCTGGAAGTGGACGTGAATACCGGCCTGGTGACGCTCCACAAAGTATGGGCGGTGGATGATTGCGGCCGCATCATCAACGAGAAACTGGTGGTGGAACAGATGCGCGGCAGCATCGTCCAGGGCATCGGCTCCAGCCTGTATGAAGAGTGTATCTACGATGAAGCCGGGCAGTTGTTGAACGGCAACATGTTCGAGTACCTGGTGCCCATGGCCGGTGAAATGCCTGACATTGAATGTGACCATATCGAAACGCCTACAAAGGCCACACAACTGGGCGCAAAAGGCTGCGGCGAAGCCGGCATCATCGCCGTATGCGGCGCGATCATGAACGGGATTAACGATGCGTTGGAGCCATTCGGCGTGGAGGTAAGTTCACAGCCGTTCACGCCGGAGAAGATCCTCAGAGCAATGGGCAAGATTGGTTAAGTTGGTACCGGATTCTTCACCATGGGATGTGATAATTGGAATGGAAACTTACGACCTCCCTCCAGAACGGGTAGCGGATGTGATCTTTCCACCATTTCCTTAACGTAGGCCTAGAGATACCACACCGGTGGCAGACAAGGCCGGCATTACCCGTTTCCTCGTACAGTCGCACCCACTGTAATCGTTGTTGAATTTCTCTGTCCATAGAGACCTACTTTATTGAAACGATCTCTATGAATCACACACATCAGTCTAGGTATTTCACAAACTCATTCAGTTTGGATTATCTTGTATCCTGACCTTCTCTCAGCTATTGCAAGATCCATTTGACCAGTAAAGTCAGGTAATTGAGTTTCAACCAAGCTCTGATACAGCTCAAGTTCTCCTAGTTCTTTAGACACTTCTTTGAGTGATAATCTTCTAAGGATATCAACTG
>VYCZ01000141.1 GCA_009843675.1 Gammaproteobacteria bacterium
ATTGGATAGTTGGGGTCAGAGTAAAATTTCTGGCGAAATTCTTACTCTGACCCCGAGAGTTCCGTATCTATTCGGATTCTCCCCTGCCCATCAACTGGAATGATCTAAGAAAATCAATGGGTATGGGGAAGGCGATGGTGGAGCTTTTCTCCCCGGCGATCTCGGTGAGGGTCTGCAGGTAGCGTAGCTGCATGCTGTTGTTGTTCCGGCCCAGCACCGTGGCGGCTTCCAGCAGTTTCTCTGAGGCCTGCAGTTCGCCCTCGGCGTGGATGATCTTGGCCCGGCGTTCGCGTTCCGCCTCCGCCTGCCTGGCGATGGCCCGGATCATGCTCTCATCCAGGTCCACGTGCTTGATTTCGACGTTGGCCACCTTGATGCCCCAGGCGTCGGTCTGTTTGTCCAGGTCCGACTGTATATCGTTATTGAGCCGTTCCCGTTGTGACAGCATATCGTCCAGTTCGTGTTTGCCCAGTACCGCGCGCAGGGTGGTCTGCGCGAGCTGGCTGGTGGCTTCGTGGAAGTTCTCCACCTGGATGATGGAGCGTTCCGGGTCGATGACCCGGTAGTACAGCACCGCGTTGACCTTGACCGAGACGTTGTCCCGGGAGATGACGTCCTGGCTGGGCACGTCCATGGCGATGGTGCGCAGTTCCACCCGCTCGATCTGCTGCACGAAGGGAATGATGATGATCAGGCCCGGTCCTTTTACCGCGGTAAAGCGGCCGAAAGTGAAGACCACCGCGCGTTCGTATTCCCGCAGGATCTTGATGAACATGGGGATCAGGATGGCGAGGCCGATGATTATGTAGAGATAGGTCAGCATCATGAATGTTCCTCCGGTGCTTGTGCTGGTGCTGCTTCGATGAGCAGGGTGAGGCCGTCCCGGCCGATGACGCGGGCGCTGTCTCCGCTGCGCATGGGCGTCTCTGAGCGGGCATTCCATTGTTCGCCATGGATATGAATGATTCCGGCGCCGTTGAAATCGGCTGCTACCGTGCCTGTCGCGCCGATGAGTTCTTCGGCGCCGGTGACCACGGGGCGCTGCCTGGAGGCATACAGGGAGCGGATCACGATGAGGAAAAAACCCGCGGACAACGCGGAGACCGCGGTAATCAACGGCAGGGAAACGGCAAGGTTCCCGCTGTCCCGGTCGAACAGCAGGATGGAGCCCATGACGAACGAGACCAGGCCGCCGATCCCCAGGATGCCGAAGCTGGGCATGAACAGTTCACCGACCATCAGCGCAACCCCCAGGAACATCAGCCCCAGGCCGGCGTAATTCACCGGCAGCACCTGCAGCGCGTACAAGGCCAGCAATAACGAGATGCCGCCTATGACTCCGGGCAGGACGTAACCGGGGTTGGCCAGTTCGAAAAACAGCCCGTAGATGCCTAGCAGCATCAGGATATAGGCGATATTCGGGTTGGTGATAATCGCCAGCAATTCGTTGCGCCAGTCCGGGTCGATGGCTTCCACGATGAGACCGCTGGTGCTCAGCGTCCGTTCCGCATTCCGGACGGTGACGGTCCTGCCGTCCACCTGTTGCAGCAGGTCGGGGATGTCCCTGGCGATGATATCGATGACGCCGGCCTCCAGGGCCTCTTCTGATGACAGGCTGGCGCCCTCGCGCACGGCCCGTTCGGCCCATTCCGCGTTGCGCCCGCGCAGCTCCGCGAGGCTGCGGATATAGGCGGCGGCATCGTTCACTATTTTTTTCCGCATGGCGTCCGCATTGTCCGGTACGGTTTCCCCGGGTTCTTCCTGCGCAGCCGTTTCATCGTCGCCGCCGCCGTCAGCGTCCGGCGCGCCGGGAGGAGCGGGCTTTTCCGGCGGTTCCACGCCCGGCATGCCGCCCATCTGTACCGGGGTGGCCGCGCCCAGGTTGGTGCCCGGCGCCATGGCCGCGATATGCGCGGCATACATCATGTAGGTGCCGGCGCTGGCCGCGCGCGCGCCGGAGGGGGCGACGTGAATGGCGACCGGGACCGGGGAGGCGATGACCGCCTGGATGATGCTGCGCATGGCCAGGTCCAGGCCGCCCGGGGTGTCGAGTTGGATAATGACGATTTCCGCCCCGCCCTCGTGTGCCTTGTCAAGGCCCCGTTCGATGTAATCCGTGATGGCCGGGCCGATGGCGTCGTCGACGCTGAGCAGGATGGCCTTGTCGCGCGTCTCCCCATGCAGCAGTCCCGCTGCCATCGCAACAAAAAAAACTGCAAGCAACCGGCGCATGGTTATCCGGGTATTTCAGTTCTGCGGTTTTACCGCCTTGATGGTTTTGACAATATCCAGGAACAGGTTATCCACTTCCGTGACCTCAAATCCGGCTGCCTTGACGTTGGCCACGGTGGTCCGGTGCATTTCGGGGCCGATCTTCCTGGACATCGCGGTCATAAGATCCAGCATGTATTTGAACGGGAAATAGCGGCTTCCCGTGTGTTCGAACATGTACAGCCGCCCCCCCGGTTTCAGCACGCGGTTCAATGCTTTCAGCGCCGCGACGGGTTCAGGCACCGAGCAGAACGTGCAGGAGGTGAAGACCTGGTCGAAATGCCCGTCCGGGTACGGCATGTCATGGATGTCCGTGAGTTCGGGCCGTATTTCTCCCGGGTACCCTTCTACGCGGGGCTGCGCGCGTTTCAGCATTTCCGGGCTGATATCGATCGCGGTGATCGTCATGCCGGGCGGAAATGCCGAGATGTCGAGGCCGGTGCCCAGGGAGGCAAACAGGATTTTGCCGGGTTCCATGTTTCCGAACAGGCGTGACTTGAACGGCAGCCAGCGCTCCATTTCGCCGCGGCCAGACATGAGGTCGAGGGTGGCCGCGGCCTTGTTCCATTTGTCCCGGGTCGCCAAGTCGGCCATCAGTTCAACTCCGCAGTGCTGACGCCACGCAGGGCTGCGTTGACCAGCCAGATGACACAGGTTATAACCAGTCCGGTGGTGGCCCCCAGCCAGATCAGGCTCAGCACCGGCGCTTCCGCCATCGCCAGCCACATACCGCTGATCATGCCGCTGAACATGCCGGTCAGCATCACCGGCACCATGATTTCCATGGCCCCGAAAAGTATGCCCAATGCAAGTGAAAGAAACAGGCACAATATCATTCCCAGCGCCATCATCACGATCATGGCAACGAACATGTTCCAGCCCGTGCCGACCAGCAGGGCGGCGCAGAGCGCGATCAGGATGCCGGCGACCATGTTTGAGACGAGGTCGCCGAAGATAAAATAAAGTCTGTGGTCCATAATGTAAGCCTTGTTCGTGGTTTTTTCATATATTAGGATAAAACCGCGGTTTTGGGTATCATTAACGGGTGAACTAAATTTCCGGTTGCCAGTCCAAACAAAATAATGTCTAATTACCTTACAGTCAGACGGGTCGCATGTATGCATTTTTTACGTACCCTGGTAATTACCGTTTCGATTCTTTTCAGTGTTGCGTCAACAGCGCAACAATCATCCTACGCCCCTCAGAAGATGCCGGATGACGCTCCTGCGCCTGCGATTGTCCTGGACATTGAAAGCACGGATATCCAGCCTGAACGTGAAACCGCGAGGCTGCGGATCCAGGTTCCCGCCGCAAACCAGGAATTCCGTGAGGAAAGAAGGTGTATGACCTTCTGTTCCAGTTGGGGTGAGGACTGCGTCATGCTCAATGCCGGCACCGACCATGTGAGCAAAAAGTGCGTGAGGACCTGCAAGTCCTTCGCCGAGGAATGCCTCTGAAACACGCCTGCTTTTGTACTGGTGTATAATGTGAGGGAACGCCTGATTGACGGGGTCGGAGTAAGAAAATCGAAGAATTTTTACTCTGACCCCATCTATCCCGAAATGCAGGGGTCAGAGTAAAATTTCTGGCGAAATTCTTACTCTGACCCCAAGTATCATTCAGACCGGGGAATCATCAGCGAAAGTGGCGGAATTGGCAGACGCGCTGGGTTTAGGTCCCAGTGGGGCAACCCGTGAGAGTTCGAGTCTCTCCTTTCGCACCATACATCCAACGATATAGAGATTTTGACAGATGCAGGTTTCAGTTGAGACGAAAGGTCCTCTGGAGAGAAGTGTTACGGTTGACGTACCGGAAGAGCGCATTGCCGGCGCAGTGGAGGAGCAGCTCAAATCAATGAGCAGGACAAGCCGGGTCCAGGGCTTCCGTCCGGGCAAGGCCCCCATGCGTGTGATCAAACAGCGCTTCGGCCCACAGGTGCGCAAGGAAGTGGTCGAAAAGCTGGTCAGTTCGTCTTTTTTCGAGGCAATGAACCAGGAAGACCTGAAACCTGTGGGCAGGCCGTTGATCGACCCGTTGCGGGAAGAAGTCGGCGGCGGG
>VYCZ01000328.1 GCA_009843675.1 Gammaproteobacteria bacterium
AGGACGTAAATACGCTGGAGAACGCGTTCGTGATTCATCACGATGTTCTGCAGGACACCATATGGGGCGCAGACCACCCGAATTTCTCGGACCGCGGCCTGCAACTGAGCCGCTCATTCCGGGCATTGAAGATCTGGATGTCGGTTCAGGTCTTCGGGATGGCGGCATTCCGGCAAGCCGTATCCAACGGCATGGACCTGGCTGCCCGGGCTGAGGACTATGTCCGGGAAAGCCCGGTCCTGGAGCTGTTGAACCCTGCATCGCTGGGGGTCATCTGTTTCCGCTTCAACCCCGGGAAGAACAATATCGATGAGAACGGCCTGGAACAGATTAACAGGACTATTCTTGCCCGCGTGTTCTGGGAAGACCCCGCTTTCCTGTCATCAACATCTCTCAAAGGAATATTTGCGCTCCGGCTCTGCATCATAAACCACAATACCACCTGGGAGGACGTGCACGAGACACTGGAAGCAGTCGGGCGATTTGGAACTGAGGCGCTTGGCTGAAAATTGGACATTGCCTGCGCCACTGGCAACGGCAGAAGTGCGCATGGACGATGGCGCATTGATCATCATCCGGCGGCATGGCAACCCGGACGGGCCGCGTATCATTTTAAGCCACGGGAACGGGTTGTCGGCTGACTTGTATTATCCTTTCTGGTCGCTGTTGGCCGACCGTTTCGATGTTGTCATCTACGATATCCGCAGCCACGGCTGGAACCCGCTCAGCGATCTTCAGGCACAGAATTTCTGGACGTTTGTCAGCGATAACGTAACTATCCTGTCTGCTGTCGACCGGCACTTCGGGGAGAAACCGAAAATCGGTATATATCATTCCATGTCAGCGTTGATCGCAATCCTTCATGCACAGCAATATGGTAAATTTCTGGAAAGCCGGGACGATAAGGCTGGACAGTTCTCAGCCCTGATCCTGTTCGACCCCCCGCTCAAACTCCCCAGGGGTACATTTCTGGACATGGAGAGCATGGAATACAAGATGAGCTCATATACCCTGAAACGCCGTTCCAGGTTCGAAACCCGGGAAGAATTTACCCGGATACTGAATGACAAATCCTCCTTTACGCTTCTTGCGCCCGGCGTGACGGAATTGTTCGCCCGGACAGTGCTTCGTCCTTGTGCCGATAGCGCGGGGTTTGAACTGTGTTGCCCGGTCGAACACGAAGCCAAGGCCTGGGAGTATTTTTCCTGCTGGGTAGAGTATTCAGAGATTGAAAATATTGCCTGCCCCGTTAAGGTTATCGGGGCCGACCCGACTGAAAAATTTTCATTTATACCAAGCAGGAAGCTCGACAATATTATTCATGTGGACTATGACTTTGTGCCGGAGACGACGCATCTTCTGATACTTGAGAAACCGGAAGAGTGTGCCGCACTGACACTGGAGTTTCTGGATACTATTGGACTATGAATGTCGGGGTCAGAGTAAAATCACCACCGATCCTGCCGGCGGCGAATGTCCTCAAGATTTTACTCTGACCCCAGCTATCGTCGGGGTATAGAATCCGGTTCAGGTCTTTATCCCCGTCCCCCGGTGCAGCAGGTACAGGGACAGGGACGACAGGGCAAGGATAAACAGCAGGATGATGATGAACGCGACATGGATGCCGATGTCGGAGACGCCCAGGATGCCGTAGCGGAAGGCGATCACCATGTACAGTATCGGGTTGGCCAGGGAGATCGATTGCCAGATGTCCGGCAACAGGTCTATGGAATAGAACACTCCTCCCAGGTATATCAACGGGGTCAGGACGAAGGTGGGGATGATGGAGATGTCATCGAAGTTGTTGGCAAACATGCCGTTGAGAAACCCACCCAGGGAAAACAGGACGGAGGTCAGGATGACGATGCTGATGACAATAAGAGGACTGTAAATCGAAGGCAGGCCGATGAAGAACATGGCGATGACCGTCACGATCAGGCCTACGATCAGTCCCCTGAGCACCCCGCCGGAAATATAACCGGCCAGGATTACCCAGTATGGTATGGGCGCAACCAGCATTTCCTCGATGTGGCGCTGAAAGCGCGCCCCGAAGAAAGACGAGGACACATTGGAATAAGCATTGTTGATGATCGACATCATGATGATCCCCGGAGCAATGAACTCCATGTAGGAAAATCCGCCCATCACGCCGATGCGCGGACCGATCAGGTTGCCGAAAATGATGAAGTACAGGGCCATGCTGATCGCCGCGGGCAAAATCGTTTGCGACCAGATACGCATGAAGCGCGTGATCTCCTTGGTAATGATAGTCCTGTAGGCGATGAACAGGCGCTCAGGAGGCATGTTGACCCTCATGTTCCTGGCCGTTGTCGTCCAGCAGGCGGATGAACAACTCTTCCAGCCGATTGGTCTTGTTGCGCATGCTGCTCACGATAATCCAGTGTTCCGAGAGCATCTCGAACACGGCGTTGGCGTTCTGCTCCCGGTTGATGACCACTTCCAGGGTCATCGGGTCGATCTGGCGGATGTCCAGGAACGGCATATCGGGCAGTTTCTCCAGGGGACTCGCCAGGTCCAGGATGAACGTCTCCGAATGCAACTTGGCCAGCAGGTCCTTTTTGGCGCCGTATTCGATGATAGAACCCTTGTCGATAATGGCGATCTTCCGGCACAGGCTCTCAGCTTCTTCCAGGTAATGGGTGGTGAGGACGATGGTTGTGCCGTTGCGGTTGATCTCTTTCAGAAATTCCCAGGTGGAACGGCGCAGTTCCACGTCCACCCCGGCAGTCGGCTCATCCAGCAGTAATAATTCCGGTTCATGGATCAGCGCCCTGGCAATCATCAGGCGGCGCTTGAGGCCGCCGGAGAGGGTGCGGGAGATTTGGTTGCGCCGCTCCCACATTCCCAGTTGTTCGAGGTATTTCTCCGCCCTTGCGTATGCCTGTTTGCGCCCGATCCCATAATACCCTGCCTGGTTCAGCAGGATGTTCAGGCAGGTTTCGAACAGTGAGAAGTTGACTTCCTGGGGAACGATGCCGAGCCGGGCCTTGATTTCCGTGCCATGGGTACCGCTGTCCAGTCCGAGGATTCTCACGCTGCCCGCGGTTTTGGTCACCAGCGAGGTGATGATGCCGATGGTGGTGGACTTGCCGGCGCCGTTCGGGCCCAGCAACGCGAAGAAATCGCCTTCATCCACGTCCAGGTCGATTCCCTTCAAAGCCTGAAAACCGTTCCCGTAGGTTTTTTCCAGGCGGTTAATCTCCAGTGCTTTCATGCGTAATACGACAATACCTCAGAGTCTGCCCATATCGATATGAGCCTGGCGGATGGTTACGGCAAGTTACTGGTTTCTGCCCTTGTACGCCCTGACGGCCGAGTTGAACAGTTCGCCGATCGACTGCATTTCATCCACCATTTTATTGTGGAACAGGTTATTGATCTGCAGTTGTTCTTCGGTGGCGGTTTCTCCCCAGCTTTGCGCGAGTTCATCCAGGCAGGTCAAAACGGCTTGACCCTTGGTCATATAGTCCTTGATGCCCCGTTGCGCCTCCAGCATCTCTTCTTCGCTGGATTTCAGCCCGTTCGGTATCGAAGGTTTCTCCGGCATCGGGCAGGTTTCAATCACCTCGCTGGACGCGGAATCGGCCAGGACCAGCGTGGACTGCATCGAAGCAATGCAGATAATCAGGGTAAATGGTAACCACAAAGCTGGGAACTTCATGAGCGCCTCCTAAGACATTATGTTTTCAGGTTGCCAGAGAATATATACTACAAATCCTGTGCTTCTGGCTTAAACCGTTATCATACAGGATTTTTCGATTATATCCCGTGCGTCCATGTGAGCAATCAGTGAACAAGGTCTTGATCCGTCAATTCGGCTTGCGGGAATACCAGGGCATCCACAAAGCCATGGTTGGGTTTACCGACCGGCGCGGCCCGGAGACTGCAGATGAAATCTGGTGCCTGGAACATGAGCCGGTATTTACCCTGGGCCTGGCGGGCAAGACCGAACACCTGCTGGATCCGGGGGGGATTCCCGTGCATAAAGCTGACCGGGGCGGACAGGTGACGTATCATGGCCCCGGCCAGTTGGTTGTCTATCCGTTGCTTGACCTGAAGCGGCTGCGGGTATCCATAAAGGGGTACGTCAACATGCTGGAGCAGGCGGTCATCGATTTCCTCGCGGCCTTCGACCTGGAGGCGCGCCGCCGCCCGGGGATGCCGGGCGTGTACCTGGACGGCAACAAGATCGCGGCCCTGGGCGTGCGGGTGAGAAAAGGATGCTGTTATCACGGCCTGGCCCTGAACGTGTGTATGGAC
>VYCZ01000139.1:0-721 GCA_009843675.1 Gammaproteobacteria bacterium
AAATAGCAGAAAAACACAATCTTTCACCCCAATCTCACAAATCTGACGTGCACCCCGCGGCAAAAGCAGATTTGACGATTCCGCAGGAAAATGATACAAGTATGAACCTGATGTGGATTATGGCGCCGGCATATATCCTTGTCTGTTTCCGTATCCTCTGACCCCGTCTGAGGATCCTTCACTGATTCTCACAGCGCTTTTGCGGAGCTGAAATATGCCGGAAACCATGTTATTGATACCCGGGCGGTCCAGTAAGCAGGGGACCTCCCTGAACAAGGGAAAACTCGGTGATGAGTACCGGGACGTTACATCTACCGTTGAAATCAATGCGGATGATATGGTCCGCCTCGGTTTCAACGACGGTGATAAGCTGCGTTTGAAAAATCACGTCGGCGAGGCCGTTGTTACCTGTGTTTCAAAAAAAGCCACCGACCTGCCTGAGGGCATGATTTTCATTGCTTATGGCCCCACTTCCAGCCGCCTGATGGAAGGCGATACCGCCGGCAGCGGGATGCCCCTGTCAAAACATCTTCCTGTTGAAGTCGAAAAAATCAGTTAAAATGATTGATTTGTTTCCTTGAGAACCAAAATGAGCGAAAACGTCAAAGTCGTAGAGAATGCCACCTGCACATTCTGCGGTTGTGTCTGTGACGACATGATCCTGACCGTGGACATGGATGAAAAGCGGATTACCAAGTCAAAGAACGCCTGTATCCTCGGC
>VYCZ01000139.1:731-3818 GCA_009843675.1 Gammaproteobacteria bacterium
AGCCTGGTTTGCGGAGCACTACATTGAAGAAGACGCGCCGGTCGCCATGATAGATAACCGGCCCGTTTCCATGGAAGAGGCGGTGGAAGAAGCCGCCAGGACCCTGGTAAATGCCAGGTTCCCGATTACCTACGGCCTCAGCGATACGACCTGTGAAGCGCAACGCCAGGCCGTCGCCATTACCGATACCATCAGGGGCAACATCGATACTACTACGTCAGTCTGTCACGGCCCTTCCGGCATTGCCCTGCAGGGTGTCGGTGAAAGCACCATGACCCTGGGCGAAGTGAAAAACCGCGCGGACCTCGTCATCTACTGGGGCGGCAATCCTGCCGAGTCCCACCCGCGCCACTTCGGCCGCTACGCGGTTACCGCCAAAGGGATGTTTACGCCCCGCGGTAAAAAAGATCGCCACGTGGTCCTGGTGGACGTGCGCAGAACCCCCAGCGCGCCGGCGGCCAGCCAGTTTATCCAGGTAAAACCGGGCAAGGACTTTGAAGTGTTATGGGCCTTGCGGGCGCTGGTCAAGAATCGCGAGATAGATTCAAATATTGAAGAAGAGACCGGGGTCAGCCTGGAAACCATGGAGGAAATGGTTGAGAGGATGAAAAACTGCCGCTACGGCGTATTGTTCTTCGGCATGGGCCTGACCATGACCCGCGGCCGGCATTTCAATTCGGGCGCCCTGCTCGCCCTGGCCACGGACCTGAATGAATACACCCATTTCGTCGCCAAACCGGTACGCGGCCACGGCAATGTAACCGGGGCTGACAACGTCATGTCCTGGCAGACCGGCTATCCCTTCGGCGTCAACTTCAGTCGCGGCTTCCCCCGTTTCAATCCGGGAGAGTTCACCACCGTGGACCTGCTGTCGAAGCAGGACGTCGATGCCGCCCTGATCGTCGCCACCGATCCCGCGTCCAATTTTCCCCAGGCAGCCATCGACCACCTGGCGAATATTCCGGTCGTATGCCTGGATACCAAGGCAACCCTCACCAGCAAGCTTGCGCACGTGGCATTCCGGACCTCCACCTACGGCATCAACACCGCAGGCACGGTATACCGGATGGACGACGTGCCGATCACCTTGCGCAAGGCTTTCGATTCACCTTTCCCCAACGATGAGGAAATTCTGACAGCGATCAAAAAACGCGTGCGTGAACTGGTTCTGGCCCGGGGTCAGGCCGGTGGCGCCAGTGGAGTAAGCAAGGCGGCAGCGCCTGTGCAGATCATTTGACCGGATACTCTATACAAAGCGACGTAAATAATGCCGCACCACAGTTCGTCATTCCCGCGCAGGCGGGAATCCAGTGAAAAAATATTCCTTATATGGAGTTTTGTTGCCTACTGGATTCCCGCCTGCGCGGGAATGACGAACGTGACGCTATTTATGTCGTTACGTGTAACAACAAGATGACGGAGTGCATTCAACTCGCCGGGGGCAAGGTGCATGACCCCGCCAACGGCATTGACGGGGAAGTAAGAGACCTCTACGTGGAGCAGGGACGCATGGTGGAGACGCCCTCCTCCAGTCCCCGAAAAATTGACGTGAGCGGTATGGTGGTCATGCCCGGCGGCGTGGATATCCACTGCCACATAGCCGGCCCCAAGGTAAACCTGGCCAGGAAACTGCAACCCGAAGACCATCGCCGCGACCCCCATCCGGCCACGGAACATACCCGCTCCGGCGCCGGCGGCACCGTTCCATCCACGTTTGCCACGGGGTACCGCTATGCCACCCTGGGCTACACCACCGCCATGGAAGCGGCCGTCACCCCTATCGGCGCCAGGCATACCATCGAGGAATTCCATGATACGCCGGTCATCGACAAGGGGTTTTACGTGCTGCTGGGCAATAATATCTTCCTGCAGCAATTGATCAAGGAGGGGCGCAAGGAAGATTTTCGCCATGCCGTCGCCTGGTGGATCAACGCAACCAAGGCTTATACGGCCAAGCTGGTCAACCCGGGCGGAGATGAACCCTGGAAGGGCAAGAAGAACTCCAACGTCAAGGATATCGATGAGAAAAGCGATGTCATAGAGGTGTCACCGCGGCAGGTGATCGATGCCTTCGTGGAAGCGGTCAATGAACTGGGCCTGCCCCACCCGCCCCATATTCACTGCAACAACCTGGGCCACAGCGGCAACTTCCGGACCACCCTGGAGACCATGAAAACGGCCGGGGACCGGCGCGCGCACCTGGCCCATATACAGTTTCACAGCTACGCGGGTGAACTCGGCAAGAACCCCAAATCGGCATCCAGGGAAATTGCCGAATACATCAACGACCACCCCAACATCACCTGCGACGTAGGCCAGGTCATGTTCGGCAAGTCGACGATCATGACCGCGGACGCGCCGCTGGCCTATATGCTCAGGGGCTTCAAAAAAGGCAAGTGGGTGAATGCCGACACCGAGTGCGAAAGCGGTTGCGGTATCGTGCCGTTCAGCTACCAGGAACACGTATATGTGCACGCCCTGCAATGGGCCATCGGGCTGGAACTGTTCCTGCTGTCGAAAGACCCCTGGCGCATCGTGCTGTCCACGGATCACCCGAACGGCGGTTCTTTTTTAAGTTATCCCAAGCTGATCCGCTTGCTCATGGACCGGGAATTTCGCCGGGAAGAGATCAAGCGCGTGAACCAGAAAGCCATTAACAACACCATCCTGAATGAACTGGAGCGTGAATATACCCTGAATGAGATAGCCATCATCACCCGCGCCGGTCCGGCCCGCGCCCTGAACCTGGCCAACAAGGGACATCTCGGGGCTGGAGCGGATGCGGATATCACCATCTACGATGATATGGCCGACAAGGAGGCCATGTTCAACGCGCCCCGCTACGTGATCAAGTCCGGCTCCGTGATCATTGATAACCACGAATTCCGACGGGATTACTACGGCAAGTTCCTGCACACGGAACCCGGCTACGATGAGTCCATCATCGAACAGGTGAGGCCGTTTTTCGAGAACTATTACTCTATCGAATTCCCCAATTATGCGGTCGACGACAGCTACCTGCATGACCACGAAGTGATCGCAACCATTAAATAATGAAGATGAACCCGCATATCTCACCAATTGATG
>VYCZ01000139.1:3828-4273 GCA_009843675.1 Gammaproteobacteria bacterium
TGTCTTTTTTGCGTTAGCGGGCACGTACTCCCTCAACCGTATAACCCGATACGCTTTCGGTCGTGAGCGCCCGCTAACGCAAAAAATCCGGCGCGATCTTCACGTCACTTGGTGAGATATGCGGGTTAAATCCACGGAAATCGTCGATACCTTTGCCGAGGCATTCAGCATGTGGGGGACGCGGGTAATCGTCACCGCGGCCACCAGGCAGTGGAGCCGGGCGGCGGCGCAATCCATGACGGGCTTCGCCACGTCGGTTATCGGCTGCAAATGCGAGGCCGGCATCGAAAGGTACCTGTCTCCGGAAGAGACACCTGACCGCCGTCCGGGCGTCAGCATCCTGCTGTTCGCCATGGACAAGGCATCGGTGGGGAAGCGCCTGCTGGAACGCATCGGCCAGTGCATCATGACCTGCCCGACTACGGCCTGTTTCAATGGCCTGGAT
>VYCZ01000121.1 GCA_009843675.1 Gammaproteobacteria bacterium
ACCCTGCGGGCGGCTATCGCCGTGCAAATCGGCCGTCCTGCCGATTTGTCCCGCGCAGGCGGGAATCCAGTGAAACACTACGTCGCCCAACGGGCGACTCTTTTTAACCCACCCCGTCATGTCTTAGGCAACGTGACGCCTCTCTGGCGCTGGTACTTCCCCTTCCGGTCACTGTAGGACGTCTCGCACGCCTCATCGGATTGCAGGAAGATCACCTGGGCGACCCCCTCATTGGCATAAATCTTCGCCGGCAGCGGCGACGTATTGGAAAACTCCAGGGTGACGTGGCCCTCCCATTCCGGTTCCAGCGGCGTCACGTTGACGATGATGCCGCAGCGGGCATAGGTGGACTTGCCCAGGCATATCGTCAGCACGTCCCGGGGGATGCGGAAATACTCGACCGTGCTGGCCAGGGCGAACGAGTTGGGCGGGATGATGCAGACATCCCCCTTGAAGTCCACGAAGCTGTCCTCGTCGAAGCTCTTCGGGTCGACGATGGCGGAATTGATGTTGGTGAAGATCTTGAACTCATCCGAGCAGCGCACGTCATAGCCGTAACTGGAAGTGCCGTAGGACACCAGCGGCGTGGAACCGTTGTGTTTGACCTGCTGGGGCGAAAACGGTTCAATCAGGCCCCGGGTCTCGGCCATCTTGCGAATCCATTTATCGCTTTTGACCGGCATTCAGGCGTTCTCGACAACGATTTTCGGGAACCTGGCGCTGTAGTCTTTCGCCCGTAACGACAATCTCGCCGCGGCCCTGCGGGAGATGGCCCGGTAGGTTTCGGCAATGGGCGAGTCCGGCTCCATCGCCACGGTCGGCCTGCCGTTGTCCACGCCCTCGCGGATGCTGGTCTCCAGGGGCAGGGAACCGAGCAGGCCGACGTCGTACTGCTCCGCCATCTGCTGCCCGCCGCCGCTGCCGAAGATGTGCTCCTCGTGGCCGCACTGGCTGCAGATATGGGTGCTCATGTTCTCCACGATGCCCAGCACCGGCACCTCGACCTTCTCGAACATCTTCAGGCCCTTGCGCGCGTCCAGCAGGGCGATGTCCTGGGGCGTGGTCACGATGATCGCCCCGGAGACCGGGATCTTCTGGCACAGCGTCAACTGGATGTCGCCGGTGCCCGGCGGCAGGTCGATGATCAGGTAATCCAGGTCCGACCAGTTGGTGTCGCCCAGCAACTGCTCCAGCGCCGACGTGACCATGGGGCCGCGCCAGATCATCGGCGTCTCCTCGTTCACCAGGTAGCCGATGGACATGGACTGCAGGTGGTAGCTGACGTTCGGTTCGATGGATTTGCCGTCGTGGCTGTCCGGCTTGGCGCGGCAGCCGAGCATGCGCGGCTGGCTCGGCCCATAGATGTCTGCATCCAGGATGCCCGTCTTCGCCCCCTCCGCGTGCAGGGACAGGGCCAGGTTCACGGCCGTCGTCGATTTGCCCACGCCGCCCTTGCCGGACGCCACCGCGATCGTGTTCTTGATGTTGTCTATGGGCTTCACGCCGCGCTGCACGGCATGGGACTTGATATCGGTATCGATATCCAGGTCAATCCCTTGCACTCCCGGAATTTGCCGCAGTTGGTCCCTGACCGCATCCCGCAGTGTGTCGATATAACCGTTCGCCGGGTAACCCATTTGCAGGGAAACTCTGACGTTATCGCCGTCGATTTGAATATCCTTGACCATTTCGGCGGAGACGAGGTCTTTTTCCAGGTTGATGTCCCGTACCTGGCCCAGCGCAGCTTCAATCGCCTCACGACTCGTTATAGACATGAAACACCCGTCACGTAAGTTCCAAAATAACTATTTTACACAAATCGAGGACACCCATAAATCACAAATCGCACAAATCGGGGACACACACGCACAAATCGGGGACACCCATAAATTACGTCGTAAGTTTGCACAAATCGGGGACATCCATAAATCACGTCGCAAGTTTGTATCGGCGCCAGTTTTATGGGTGTCCTGAACTTTTGTGGGTGTCCTGAACTTTTGCGGTGATAAAGAAAATTATGGGTGTCCTGAACTTTTCCATAGAAGATTATGGTAAGTTGTCGCAATGACGGAAACACAACGTAATATCTTTGTTACGAGCGCATTGCCCTACGCGAACAGCTCGATCCATATCGGGCACCTGCTGGAGGCGATCCAGACCGATATCTGGGTGCGCTTCCAGAAGCTGCGCGGCCACGACTGCCTGTACATCTGCGCCGACGATGCCCACGGCACGCCCATCATGCTGAGCGCGGACAGCCAGGGTACTACCCCGGAACAGTTGATCGGCCGCATCCATGCCGAACACGAACGCGACTACGCCGGTTTCGAGATCGGCTTCGACAACTTCCATACCACCCATTCCGGGGAAAACCGGGAGTTCGCGGAGAACATCTACGCCCGCCTCGACGCCGCAGGCCATATCAAGCGCCGCACCATCACGCAGTTCTACGACCCGGTAAAGGAAATGTTCCTGCCGGACCGGTTCATCCGCGGCGAATGCCCGTTCTGCCATGCGCAGGACCAGTACGGCGACAGTTGCGAGTCCTGCAACCGCACCTACACGCCCACGGACCTGGTCAACCCGGTATCGTCCATCTCCGGCGCGACGCCCGTGGAAAAGGAATCCGAGCATTATTTCTTTGACCTCCCCGCGTTTGAACAGGTGCTGCGGGACTGGGTCGGCGCCGGCCACCTGCAGCCCGAAGTGGCGAACAAGCTGGACGAGTGGTTCACGGCCGGCCTGAGGGAATGGGACATCTCCCGGGACGCGCCGTATTTCGGCTTCGAGATACCCGGCGCGCCGGGCAAGTATTTCTACGTTTGGGTTGACGCCCCCATGGGCTATTTCGCCAGCCTCAAGAACCTGCTGGACCGGCAGAGCGGGGACGTGGAGGAGTACATCGGGGCAGACAGCAGCGCCGAGATGTACCACTTCATCGGCAAGGACATCATGTACTTCCATACCCTGTTCTGGCCGGCCCTGCTGCACGGCAGCGGCCACCGCCTGCCCAGCAACGTGTTCGTGCACGGCTTCCTCACCGCCAACGGCCAGAAAATGTCCAAGTCCCGGGGCACCTTCATCAACGCACGCACCTACCTGGAGCACCTGGACCCGGAGTACCTGCGCTATTACTTCGCCGCCAAGTCCGGCAGCGGCGTGGACGACATCGATCTCAACCTGGATGATTTCCGCCAACGCGTGAACGCCGACCTGGTGGGCAAGGTAGTGAACGTTGCCAGTCGCTGCGCCGGATTCATCCACAAGCGTTTCGGCGGGAAGCTGGCCACGGCTGTGCATGACGAGGCGCTGCTGCAGGAATTCACCGGCGCAGGCGAATCCATCGCCGCGTCCTATGAAGCACGGGAATACGCCCGCGCAATGCGCGATATCATGGCCCTGGCCGACCGTGCGAACCAGTACATCGATCGGCACAAGCCCTGGGAGATGGCCAGGCAGGATCCCGGTTCAGCCGAACTGCAACAGGTATGCTCGCTGGGCCTGAACCTGTTCCGTATCCTCATCATTTACCTGAAGCCGGTGCTGCCCGGCCTGGCCCGGCGCGCCGAGGAATTCCTCGGTGTCGAAGCGCTCGCCTGGAACGGCCTGGACGCGCCGCTGCTGGACCACCCGGTGCGGAAGTTCAAGCCGTTGCTGACCCGGGTGGAGCAGGAGCGCATCGACGCCGTGGTCGAGGCCAGCAAAGAAAGCCTGGGGGCAGGTGAAAATGAGGACACCCAAGTAACGAGTGAAAACGAGGACACCCATGAAACGGGGGCGCGTGAATATGAGGACACCCATGCTGTAAGTGCAGGCGCCGTTAACAAATACCTGGTTGAAGACCCCGTTGCCACAGAGATCTCCTTTGATGAATTCACAAAAATAGACCTGCGCGTCGCAACGATTACCCACGCCTCCCATGTGGACGGCGCGGACAAGCTGCTGCAGCTGAACCTGGACCTGGACGGCGAAAACAGGACCGTATTCGCCGGCATCAGGAGCGCCTACCGCCCGGAAGACCTGGTCGGCAGGCAGACGGTAATGGTGGCCAACCTGGCGCCCCGCAAGATGCGCTTCGGCATCTCCGAAGGGATGGTCCTTGCCGCCGGCCCCGGCGGCGAGGAAATCTACCTGCTGAGCCCCGACGAAGGCGCCGCCCCCGGCATGAGAGTCAAGTAGCAATTACAGGACACCCAAGTAAATCACGGGACACCCCTATAAATTGCAGGACACCCATAGTAAATTACAGGAC
>VYCZ01000233.1:0-544 GCA_009843675.1 Gammaproteobacteria bacterium
GACGAGCCCGAACTGGAACACTATCCTGTTGTCAACGGGGGAACCGAGGTACGCGGCGAGTTCCGGCAGTATGACCGTGCCGGAAACGCCGTACAAAATCGAAATCCCGTACAACAGCAAACCGGACGCCAGGGCGCCCAGAACAAAATATTTCATGGCCGCCTCGGAAGCAGCTTCCGATTCCCTGTTCATGGCTACCATGGCGTACAGGGAGAGCGACATGAGTTCCAGGCCCAGGTAAACCGTCAACATGCTGTTGGCGGATATCATCACCAGCATCCCCAATATCGCAAACAATCCGATCACGAAATATTCGCCCTGCAGCAGTTCCCGCTGCCGGAAGTAATGGTATGAAAACTGGAGCACGAGGATGGAAACGGCGCAGACAGTCACCTTGAGCACCGCGCTCAGGGGGTCAAGGACGAAATGCTGATTGAATGCGGCCACGCGCTCATCAGGATACAGGTAAATCACAAGACCCGTAACAACCGCCAAAGACACCTGGGACAGCAGGCAAGTCAGCCGTTTGTCCGGACTTTTTGAG
>VYCZ01000233.1:554-4246 GCA_009843675.1 Gammaproteobacteria bacterium
AGCGCTAACAGCGCAAGTTCCGGCAAAACGAACAGGATTTCGGAATTAGCCCGCATTTCTCACCAGATGATGCGATGATCGCACAGGATTTTTTGCGCCAGTGGGCGCCTGCGACCGAAAGCATAGTGGTTCTTATGGTTGAGGGAGCACGTGCCCACTGGCGCAAAAAAGACCAGCGAGGGCGCATCATCTGGTGAGAAATGCGGGCTATTAGACATGATCAGTTGATTTTCGACTGGGAAATGTGTTCCACCAGGTGATTCAGCGTGGGATTCATCAGTTCGAACAACGGCGCCGGCCACAGGCCCAGCAACAGCACTGCGACGGCAAGCAATAACAGGAATGAGACCTCACGCAGGGAAACATCCTGCAGGCCGGCCACCTTTTCATTGGCCACGTCGCCGAAAATGACGCGTTTATACATCCATAACGTATAGGCGGCGCCCAGTACCAGGACGGTCGCAGCTATCACGGCAATCCAGGCATTGGCCCGGAAACTGCTCAAAATGACCAGGAATTCGCCGACAAACCCTGAAGTACCGGGTAAACCGGCGTTGGCCATGGCAAACAGCATCATAAACGACGCGAACACGGGCATGGTATTTGCCACGCCGCCATAGTCGGCAATCTGCCGGCTGTGCACCCGGTCGTACATTACGCCGACGCAGAGGAACAGGGCGGCCGAGATCAACCCGTGCGAGATCATCTGCATCATGGCGCCTGCCAGTCCCATCACCGCATCCGCGCCAGGCCCGGCCTGCTCCATGATGGAAAACATGATAAAAAATCCCAGTGTCACAAACCCCATGTGGGAAACGGACGAGTAGGCAATCAGTTTTTTCATGTCCTGTTGCGCCAGGGCCACGAAGCCTATATAGACGATGGCGATCAATGACAACACGATCATGAAACCGGCCATTGCGGCGCCGGCATCCGGGGTGATAGGCAGGCTGAAACGGATAAACCCGTACCCCCCCATCTTCAACAGGATCGCAGCCAGGATTACCGAGCCGCCGGTCGGCGCTTCCACGTGCGCGTCAGGTAACCAGGTGTGCACCGGCCACATGGGTATCTTCACGGCAAACGCGAGCAGGAAAGCAATGAATATCCACTTCTGCTCGGTAACAGACAACGGCAGCCTGTACAGGTCGAAGATATAGAAACTTCCTATTTTCGAATACAGGTATAACAAGGCTACCAGCATGAATACCGAGCCCAGGAAGGTGTACAGGAAGAACTTGATGGTGGCATAGATGCGTCCCGGACCACCCCATACACCGATGATCAGAAACATCGGGATCAGCATGGCTTCCCAGAAAAAGTAGAACAGGATAGCATCCAGGGATACGAATACCCCGATCATCAATCCTTCCAGGATCAGGAATGCCGCCAGGTACTGGGACAGCCTGGTTTCTATGACCACCCAGCAGGCGATCACCACCAGCACCGTGGTAAAGGTCGTCAACAGGACCAGGGGCACCGAGATGCCGTCGACACCCAGGTGATAATTGATATTGAAAGTGTCTATCCACCCGGAATATTCGACAAATTGCATCAGGACGGTAGTGGTGTCAAAGCGGAAGTACAGCAATGCAGACAGCAGGAAAACCAGGGAGGAAACGACCAGTGAGAACAATTTGGCCACCTCCCCTTGCTGCTTTCCGACCAGCAGCACGAATATGCCGCCCAGTATGGGCGCCCAGATCAACAAACTGAGAAGTGGCAGGGATTGAAACATACTGGGCAACCCGGTCCTACATCAACTGGTGCACAAATACTGCCAGCAGCAGTAACAGGCCGATAATCATTGCAAACGCGTAGTGGTACAGGTATCCGGTCTGCAGCGTCCTGATCAAGGCTGAAAACCGGCGTACCGCCCTGGCTGTTCCATTAACCAGGAAACCATCAATCGCGCGCACGTCGCCCCACTGCCAGAGCGCGTTGCCGGCATTGCGCGCACCGCCCGCAAACACGGTCTGGTAGATCTCGTCAAAATAAAATTTCCTGACGAGCAGCCGGTAAATCACGGCAGTGGCATCGGCAATCCCGCGCGGCCAGTGCGGATACTTGATATAACACACCCAGGCAACGAAGATCCCGGCCAGGGCCAGCCAGACTGGCGCGTGCTTCCAGGAATTCATGACGATATCGAAGGCGCCGGAATAATGCGAAGTCATTTCATGAAACCACCCGGCATGTTCGGGAGATACGATCAGCGCTTCCTTGTAGTAATCACCCAGCACCATGGGACCCGCGAGGAAAGCGCCGATGATAAGGGATGGAATTGCCAGGATGAACAGCGGGAAGGTTACCACCCCCGGCGATTCACTTAACTGCTCCCAGGTATGCCGGTCCATCCTCTCTTCACCGTGAAACGTCAGAAAAAACAGCCGGAAAGTATATAACGCAGTAATAAACACACCGGCCAGTACCGCGACGTAGGCAAGACCGGCAAACGGAAGCTGCGAATAATACGCCGCCTCGATGATGGCGTCCTTGGAGAAAAACCCTGAGGTAAGCGGGAAACCGACCAGGGCCAGCGAACCGACCAACGCGGTAAACCAGGTGACCGGCATGTAGCGGTACAATCCCCCCATTTTGCGCACGTCCTGTTCATGGTGCAGAGCGATGATCACGGAACCTGCCGCCAGGAACAGCAGGGCCTTGAAAAAGGCATGGGTTACCAGGTGGAAGATCGCGACCGAATAGGCGGACGCGCCGAGCGCCACTGTCATATAGCCCAGTTGCGACAGGGTGGAATAGGCGATTACCCGTTTAATATCATGCTGGACCAGGCCCAGCAGACCCATGAAAAACGCCGTGAGGGCACCCACCAGCAGGATCAGGCTGAGGGCTGTTTCGGACAATTCATACAGGGGCGACATGCGCGCCACCATGAAAATGCCGGCAGTTACCATCGTTGCCGCGTGGATTAACGCGGAGATGGGTGTCGGGCCCTCCATGGAATCCGGCAGCCAGACATGCAGGGGGACCTGGGCGGATTTGCCCATGGCGCCGATAAACAGGCAGATACAGATGAAGCTCAGCACCGACCACTCCATGCCCGGAACCATGGAAAGGGTCGTGCCCGCCAGCACCGGGGCCTGGCTGAATACCTCGGCATAATCCAGTGAGTTGAAATACATCAGCACTGCGGCAATGCCGATGAGGAAACCGAAATCACCTACCCGGTTGACGATAAATGCCTTCAGACCGGCAAAAATGGCGGATTCGCGTTTGAACCAGAAACCTATCAACAGGTACGACACCAGGCCTACCGCTTCCCAGCCGAAAAACAACTGGACGAAGTTGTTCGACATCACCAGCATCAGCATGGCAAAGGTAAACAGTGAGATGTAACTGAAAAAACGCTGGTAACCCGGATCGTCCCGCATATAACCGATGGTATAAATATGAATCATCCAGGAAACGAAGCTCACCACTACCATCATGGTTACGGACAACTGGTCCACCAGGAAGCCCACCGAAAAATTCAAGTCCCCCAGCTTGAGCCAGGTGTATACATCGCCGTTGTACACCTCTCCTCCATCGAACATGAGGTGCTTGTAGGCAAGCAGCGAGAGAATACTGGAAATACCCACGCCGATAATCGTGATCCAGTGCGCGCCGCTCCTGCCGACGAGTCGCCCGGCCAGTCCGGCTGTAATCGCGCCAAGTAACGGCGCCAACAC
>VYCZ01000264.1:0-3451 GCA_009843675.1 Gammaproteobacteria bacterium
TGGAATCACTTTTTTTGTGAAATTCGTGGGGATAAGTCAGACTCTGACCCCTGATCTTTGTACTCCCGCCGGCGCGTGTGCAGCACCCGTTCCGTGTAGCCGTTCGGTTCCTCGCGCCCGCAGAAGACCAGGTCCAGCGCCGCCTGGAACGGGATGCTCCGGTCGAAATCGGGGGCCATATTGACGTAACGGGGGTCTTCGGCATTCTGGTAATCCACCAGGGGCGCCATCTTCCTGAAGGCTTCCACCACCTGGCTCCTGTTCACGAGACCGTGGTGGATCCAGTTGGCGATGTGCTGGCTGGAGATGCGCAGGGTTGCCCGGTCCTCCATGAGGTTGACGTTGTTCACGTCCGGCACCTTGGAACAACCTATTCCCTGCTCAATCCAGCGCACCACGTAGCCCAGAATGCCCTGGGCATTGTTTTCCAGTTCCCTCCTGATCTCGAAATCGTTGAGCGCGTCCCCGTCAAGCAGGGGGACCGCCAGCAAGTCGTCCGGATCGACCCGCCTCAGCCGGATCAGTTCGCGCTGGCGCGTGCCGACGTTGATACGGTGGTAATGCATGGCATGCAGCGTGGCGGCGGTGGGCGAAGGCACCCAGGCGCTGGTGGCCCCGGCGCGGGGATGGTTCACCTTGACGTCCATCATGGCCGCCATATTGTCCGGTTCGGGCCACATGCCCTTGCCGATCTGCGCATGTCTCGGCAACCCGGTGACCATGCCCGTATCCACGTTCCAGTCTTCATAAGCCAGCAGCCACGGCGCAGTCTTCAACCTGGCCTTGGGCATCATCGGGCCGGCTTCCATGCTGGTATGGATCTCATCGGCGGTGCGGTCGAGAAAACCCGTATTGATGAATATCACCCGGTTCTCCGCGACGCGGATACATTCTTTCAGGTTGACCGTGGTCCTGCGTTCCTCATCCATTATGCCGATCTTGATGGTGAGCCGCTCCAGCCCCAGGGCGTCCTCCACCCGTTCGAACAGTTCCACGGTGGCGGCCGCCTCTTCCGGACCATGCAGTTTCGGCTTGACGATGTAGATGGAGCCGGTGCGGCTGTTCCTGAACCTGCCGTTGCCCAGCAAATCATGTTTTGCCGCCAGCGTGGTCACCATGGCGTCGAGGAACCCCTCCGGTATTTCCCGGCCGCCGGCCGTGGTCACGGCATCGGTGTACATGTGCAGGCCCACGTTACGCAACAGCATCAGGGCGCGGCCCGGCAACGTAAGAGTCCTGCCGCCCGGCGACTTGTACCTGCGGTCCTCGTTCAGGGTGCGCTCGATAACCCCGTCATCCTTCACTACTCTCCGGGTCAGGTCGCCTTTCATCAGGCCCAGCCAGTTGCGGTACACCGCGACCTTGTCGTCCGCGTCCACCGCCGCCACCGAATCCTCGCAATCCATGATGGCGCTGACGGCCGCTTCCAACTGGATGTCGTAAATGCCGGCCAGGTCGTTGCGGCCTATGTAGTAGCCTTCCCCAAGCTTGAGTTCTATGTGCAGGGCATTATGGCGCAACAGGATGCTGTCCGGGTTCTCCGGGTCGCCGGTGTAGCCGGCAAAACGCTCGCGCTTGCCCAGGCCGTGCTCGCTGCCGTCGCCCATAATGCCCACCAACTGGCCCGATTTCACCTTGTACTTCACCACGTAGTCGTGGCTGCCCACGGCCATGGGCGTTGCCCGGTCCAGGAAGCGGCGCGCATATTCTATGACCTTGCGTCCGCGCACGGGATTGTACCTTGCGGTACGCTTGCAGCCTTCGGTCTCCGGGATCACGTCGGTACTGTACAGCGCGTCGTACAGGCTGCCCCAGCGGGCGTTCGACGCGTTCAGGGCATAGCGGGAATTATCCACGGGCACCACCAGTTGCGGCCCCGCGATGCGGGTGATCTCGGCGTCGGCGTTAGTGACGCTCACCTTGAAAGGCTCACCCTCGGGCTGGATATATCCAATCTCTTTCAGGAACGCCTTGTACTCCCCGGCCTGGAGCTCCGGGTTGGCCCGGTGCCACCGGTCGATCGTCTCCTGGAGTTCGTCGCGCCGGTCCAGCCATGCCCGGTTCTTCGGTCCCAGGTCGGCGACGATGCCGGACAGCGCTTTCCAGAACCGGTCCGGTTCGACGCCCGTGCCCGGCATGATCTCGTCATTGACCAGGTCGTACAGTTGTCTTGCTATGGAGAGTCCGTGTAATTCGATTCGTTCGTTCATTTTCAGATACTGGTTTTTTTTTAGAAAGCAGGGTTATACCTCTTATACAATACATCAATGAGAAAGATACTGCATGAACCACTGGCGCATTTTTTCCTGGCAGGCGGCCTGATTTTCCTCCTGTATGCCCTGGTTGGCCCGGACGACACCTCAGATCGGCGGATCGTCATTGACAACGGTGTTATCGAGCGCCTGGAGTCCGCCTGGCAACTGCGCACGAACCGGGAACCGGGGCCGGAAGAACTGGACGGCCTGGTAGCCGACTACCTGTATGAAGAACTGTTCTCGAGGGAAGCCAGGGCGCTGGGACTGGAACTGGACGACCCGGTTATCCGGCGCCGGCTGGCGCAGAAAATGAACCTGCTGGCAGAAAGCGCGGCGCAGCAGGCCGAACCCGGGGAGGAGGAACTGCTGGCCTGGTATGAGGCGCATCCTGAACTGTACCGCACGGAAGCCAGGCTCGGGTTCAGACATGTTTATTTCAGCCACGACCGTCCCGGCGGCAGTGCAGCGGATGACGCGGCCGCGCTCTTGTCCCGCCTTGAAGGGTCCGGTGAATCCGTTGGCCCGGATTTGGGGGACGCATTCATGCTGCCCCGCGACTTCACTGATATCGGCCGGTCGCAACTGGGCAGGCTGTTCGGCGATGACTTCGCGTCAAGGCTGTTCACGCTCGGGACCGGAAGCTGGCAGGGACCGGTCCCGTCCGGATACGGGTACCACCTGGTCTACCTGTACGGGGTGCAGGACGCCGAACCCATCCCGTTCAACGGAAGCAGGGACCGGGTATTGCAGGACTGGCAAAGGAACAGGTACGAACAGACAGAAAAAGCCCTGCTGGAGGAGTTGAAAAGCAGGTACGAGATCATCTACACAAACGAAGCCCTTTTACTCCTGGGGTCAGAGTAAGAATTTCGCCAGAAATTTTACTCTGACCCCTTAATTATTTCTCACATCCTCTCAACCACCTCGATGCCCAGCAGAGACAACCCAAGCTCCAGGCGGGCGGCTACGGCCCGGCTCAATACCAGCCGTGTATGCTTCACCTCATCGCCGGCCGTGAGGATGGGGCAGTCTTTCCAGAACCGGCTGTAACAGCCGGCCAGTTCATACAGGTAGCTGCAGATGTTGTGGGACGTCAGTTCCTCCTCGTAACCGGAAAAGAGTTCGGGGAAGGACACTACCTGCACCAGCAGTTCCCGCTCCAGTTCATGGGAAAGGGTAACGGAGCCGGGGTTTTG
>VYCZ01000264.1:3461-4230 GCA_009843675.1 Gammaproteobacteria bacterium
GCCGAACAGGCTGGCAATACGGACATAACAGTAGAGGATATAAATGCCCGTGTTGCCCTGGTTGGCGAGCATCTGGTCCCAGTTGAAGGTGTAGTCCGACTCCGGGCGCTGTTTCAGGTCCGCATACTTGAGCGCGGCAATGGTCAGCTTCGCGGCTATCCCGTTGAGTTCATCCCCGCTTATGTCCGGGTTCCTCTCCAGCGTAAGCCTCTCGCTGCGCCGGCGTCCCTCGGCAAGCAAGTCCCTTATCTTTACCGTACCCCCGTCGCGGGTCCTGAACCTGACCTTTTTGGTCTGCCCGTTCTCCGTGACCTCCTGCAGTATCACACCGTAGCCGAGATGTCTTAACGGCACCGCGTCCGGCAACCAGCCCGCCTTCTGCGCCAGCGCCCGGAGCATGCGGAAATGCAACTCCTGGCCGCGGTCGGTCACGACGATGATCTGCTGCGCCTGCAACCTGCCGACCCGGTGCCTGATCCCGGCCAGGTCGGTGGTCGAATAGTTATACCCTTCATCGCTTTTCTGCACGATCACGGGGAGCGGGTCTCCGTCAACGTTATGGAATCCGTCCAGGTAGGCGCACCTGGCGTTATTGTCATTCACCAGCAGGTTCTTTTCCGCCAGTTCACTGACGACCCGGGGCAAATCATCCCGGTAGAAACTCTCCGGACAATCATGGGAGGCATCCAGGCTGACGTTGAACGTCCGGTACAGCCCGTGGCAGTTGCGCAAGGTCTTGTCCATCAGTACCTCCCAGACCGCAAGGGAC